>NZ_JAWVWO010000006.1:0-275823 GCF_033657265.1 Flavobacterium sp. MMLR14_040
GCACCATTTGATTTTCAATCAGGTACATCTATAAAAAGAAAACCTGCAGTGTCAATGCTAGCTGACAAAGCCATAAAAGCTATTTTGCATCTGGCCGCCATGAGTGCTATCAGATTAGATAATGATTTAAGAAAATATTATATCAGAAAAGTTGAAGAAGGAAAGAATAAAATGAGCATTTTAAACGCTGTAAGAAATAAAATAATCCATCGGGTTTTTGCGGTAATAAAAAACCAAATCCCTTATCAAAAAGATTTGGTTTTATCATAGAAATCGAAATGACAAACAGTACGTTTGAGCATTACATTGTGAGAGATTTATCCGCCATAAGATTGAAGATATTTCCTTAGATTAAGACATTGACTTCTCGCTCTTCAACTGCAAAGCCCTCTGCAAAAAACTCTGATGCAGTATTTTATTTTCAGCCTCATTAATAGCCTGAAGTAAATTATTCTGATTGTCTGCGATGTCACTCAAAATCGTCGTCATAATTGCCCACACGGGTTTCATTTTTTCGATAAGCTCCTGCCCTTTTGGGGTTAACTGAAGCAATCTTTTGCGTTCGTCGATTTTGTCTTTTTTAGATTTAATCAGTTTTTGTTTTTCAAGTTCTTTCAATAAACTGATGGTCGACGGATGTGTGTAACCAATTTCGTTGGCAATTTCAACAACGCTCAAAATTTCTTTATGATATAATGTATAAATTACAGGAAACCATTTGGGCTCAAAGTCAATTCCGTATTCTTTATAAAGCAGAGCGCCATCTTTGCGCAATTGCTCACTCAAACGCTGTAATCTTGTGGAAAGGGCTAAAATTCCTGATTCATCTATGATATTCATTCTTCTTATTTTAAAGGTAAATGACGGAAAACATGGTCCGGTTTCATTAACGGAAATTTCTCCGGAAGCAATTCTTGTTCGATGGCAACAAAATGATTTCGCTCATAAAAACGCAAAGCAGCTTCTAATTTCGAAATGGTTCCCAAATATATAGCATCAATTCCGTTTTCTCTAGCATATTGAATTAAAGTATCTAATAATTTTTGGGCAATCGAGAACTCTTTTCCGCGATATTCTTTTTTTACAAACATTTTTCTGATGGCAGCTTCTTTTTCATCAAACTTAATCAAAGCAATGGTTCCCACTAGTTCATCATTTACAAAAGCGCCCCAAAAACCGCCACCACCGCCATAATAAAAGTCTTTTATATTTAATAAATCAGGCTGGTCTTCTATTGTAATAGGAACATTAAATTCTTTCTGCTGAATGGTTAATATTAAATCTATAGCAGCTTCTGAATATTCATTTTCGATTGGAATAATTAACGGTTTCATATTTTTCTGTTTTTATAAAACAAAACTACGTAGTTAACTACATAAAAACAAATTTCACTCAAAAAAAGTTAGAAGTTAATTGTGAGACATTAGAAGTTCTTCCAAAATAAGCTTCAAACTTTTAACTTCTAACAAATAACTTCTAACTCCAAGTAATTTAAATGGTCGGAATTGTTCCTCCATCAATAACATATTCTGTTCCTGTGAGATAACGCGCTCTTGGTGAAACTAAAAAACCTACCAATTCGGCTACTTCTTCCGGTTGTGACGGTCTTCCAAACGGAATTCCGCCCAAAGAATTCATGACACTTTGAGTTGCTTCTTCAATGGTACTTTTGGCACTTTCTGCAATTCGTTCCATCATTCTGGTAGACGCTGTTGTCATAATCCAGCCTGGGGAAACGGTTAATACGCGAACTCCTTTTGAAGAAACTTCTTTTGATAATCCTTTGCTGTAATTGATTAATCCGGCTTTTGCTGCTGCGTAAGGTAAAGTCGAATCAAACAATGGCAACTTGCCTTGTATGGATGCAATGTGAATAATCACGCCTGATTTTTGCGCTAACATCGCTGGTAAAAAACCTCTGTCTAAACGAATGGGAGCCAGTAAATTGGACTGAATCGTGTTTTCCCAATCTTCATCATTCAAAACAGAAAATCCACCGCCCGGAGTTTCTGAACCGCCAAGATTGTTAATTAAAATATCAATCTTTTTGTGCGTTTTTAAAACTTCTTCAATTACTGTTTGAGTTCCTTCGCTTTTGCTGAGATCGGCTGCAATGAAATGAAAATTTTTGTTTTGATTTTCGTCTTCCGGTTTGTTTCTTGCGCTTATAATCACGGTTGCTCCCGCTTTTAGTAATCTTTCGGCAATGGCTTTTCCGGCTCCTTTTGTTCCTCCGGTTACTAATGCGATTTTGCCTGATAATTCGTTATCGAAATTAAATGTATCTCTCATGTCGTTTTTATTTTTTACAAAATTCTGACATATAGACGATTACCACAAGTACGGTAAATCGAATTGCATAGTGATAATTTTATCCCTATTGTGTTCTTTAGAATATTAGGCTAAATTTGTAGTATGCAGCCAAGAAAAATTCCACTCAACCTAAATTGCGGACTCGACCTTATTGCCGAAGTACTTTACGGCAAGTGGAAAATACGTTTGTTATGGTTTATTAACGAAGGACATAAAAGACCCAGCGAACTCCAGCGTAAAATTCCGGATGCTTCGAGACGCGTACTTCATATTCAGTTGAATGAACTGGAGAAACACGAGTTAATTTCGAAAGTTATTTATCCGGTAGTTCCGCCAAAAGTCGAATACAGCCTTACTGAATTTGGAAAAACCTTGATTCCTGTTATTTCTGCTTTGGGAAACTGGGGTGATAAAAATGAAGAAAGATTGCGTTCGCTTATTACAAAAAACACCTAATTCTCTATTATTAAAATGGAAAACCGAGACCATGAATATTACATGAACAAATGCATTGAACTTGCAAAAGTGGCCAAACGTAATGGCGACAGTCCGGTTGGTTCTCTTTTGGTGCTAAATGGTAAAATTGTTGGTGAAGGTATTGAAGGCGGAAAAACATTTAAGGACATTACTTTTCATTCAGAAATTGAAGCTGTTCGAAATGCCAGAGCCTTTCTTAAAACGCATGACCTTTCTGATTGTATTATGTACACAACGCACGAACCTTGTATTATGTGTTCATATGTGCTTAGGCATCACCAAATTAATACGATAATTATTGGTTTAGCTTCGGGAGATATTGGTGGTTTTAGTTCGCAATATCCTTTACTTAAAGATGAAACTATTAAAAAATGGAAAAAACCGCCGACACTTGTTTTTGGAATTCTGGAGGAAGAATGTAAACAATTGTCTTTATAATTCCTGGCTATTATTTTCTATAGTTGTAATGTATATTTTTTATCATTTGACTTACAATATTATTTTAAAATTATATTTCACCAGTCATTAGAATATTTTCTTTTACACCTTTATTTTTTAGCATTCTAAAGTGAGAACGCACCGCATGGTAAAAAGGATAAGAAGTATAAGGAAGATCATATTCCTGAGCATATCGCCTTATAATTGGCGTAATATAAGGATAATACGTATGACCAACTCCGGGGAAAAGATGATGTGCTACATGATGCGTGAATCCGCCGTATAAAAAATTGGCCAATTTACTATCTGTACTAAAGTCCTTCGTTACAATCATTTGATGCAAGGCCCAGCTCGCAGATAGATTCCCTTTATCATCTGTTACAGGAAAATGGGCATCTTCGTCAACATGTGTAGATACGAGTGCTACAACTCCCAGCATGCTTCCGGATAAATGCATAGCAAACCAGGCGCCTAAAACAACGTACCACGGCTGATTTAAAACCATCATGGGAATAAAAAGCAAATAGATAAGATTGAATGCTTTTGCTGCGAATAATTTATAAATTTCTTTTTTCGGGATTTGATCCACTACTTTCTTTACATAATTGTCTTTCTTTCCAAAAAAATCTTTAAAATCGCGAATATAAATCCAATTCAGGCTATACAACGGATAAATAAACCACATATAAATATGCTGATATTTATGGTAATTAAAAAGCGGACTGTTGGGAAAAATCCTGATGATGTCACTTTGTTTGATATCAATATCCCAATCGGGAACGTTAGGATACGCATGGTGAAGGCCAACATGACGGCGTATCCAAAGCCAGTGATTACTGCCAAAAAGTTCTAATGCATACGTAAACCATTCGTTGTGTTTTGGTTTTTTAAATAGTGCTCCATGCGCCGCATCATGAAATGCATTGATAAAAAGTACAATCATGTTGATACCGCACAAAATATAAAAACTATAAAGCAAAGGCGTGCTGTTACCTAATAACAGAATACAGGCATAAAATAAAAAAAAGAGTACTAAAAGTCCAATAGACTTAATGATATTCAATTGGTACAAAAATGAATTTTTTAAAACTGTTTCTCTGACTTCTCGTTGCAACATTTTAAAAAAATCATCAGTACCAGGTTTTAAATAAACCGGGCGTTTTAATTTTTCCATAATGGTTATTGGCTAGAAATTCTTATATCAAATTTAAAAAAAATATAAAAGACAATTATAAAATCCAACCAATTTTAACGCTGAATTTCATTCATAAAATACTAAATATTAAGTTATTATAGATGATTTTATATTTTTTATTGATTCAAAATCGGGTTTTATTTCTTCTAAAAAAAAAATATCCTTTTGATTACTATTCTTTCAAATTAAAAGAAAACTTCACGTATAGTTTTATAGAATATTATTTTATTCTTATAAAAACTCTATTTCTAAAAATGAAATTCTATTTATAATAAAAACAACTTTAGTAGTAAAAAAAATGTTAATTTTGATTGCCCCTTTACCAAAATCTACTAAAAATAACTTATGAAAAAAAATTTACATCTTCGATTAAATCAGATGAAAAAATTAAAGCCGCTATTCCTTTATGCTTTTTTTTTACTGATTTCATGGCAGGCCAATTGCCAGTACATTACAGAAACCCTCGCTCCTACGGCGGTTATTAAGGAAGGTTTATCATTAGAACAATCTTCAGACGGTCGAATTTTTATTGCCGAAAGAGGCGGAATCGTCAAGGTTTTTCAAAACAATGCTGTTTCAACCGTTTTTACCGTTACTACCGTTACAGATGCTGAACAAGGACTTCTTGGACTTACGCTGCATCCTGATTTTGCTACAAACGGTTACATTTATGTTTTTTATTCGATCGATGATGCAGGTGTGGTCAGACACCGCATTGAAAGAATACAAATCAACGCTGCCAATCAGGTTTTGGGCAGACAGGAAATTTTATTATTAGAACCTATTGGCGGCGGATTTCACAACGGTGGAGATTTAAAATTCTTTAACGGATTTCTCTATGTAACCGTTGGTGATAGTCAGCAAAATACAAATGCCCAGGATTTAGATACTTATAAAGGAAAAATTTTACGTTTGACAGAAAACGGATTACCAGCACCCGGAAATCCTTTTTACGGAAGCGGTTCTGTACAAAGACAAAGCATCTGGGTTTACGGTTTTAGAAACCCGTGGCGATTGGTGCCAAATACAAAAGCCAATAAATTATTTGTTTTGGATGTTGGAACTTCGTGGGAAGAGATCAACGAAATCAGCAATCCGACAATTCGAAATTATGCGTGGGGACACCCGCAAGGAAGCGACGGAAAACAGGATGAAACCAATTTGTTTACTAACCCGATTTTTACATACGCAACAGGAAGTATTGGTAATGCTTTGACAAACGGGCTTTTATATAATCCAACAACGTCTCGTTACCCAAATCTTTTAGGTAAATTTATTATTAAGGATTTTGTTCGAAATGCCATTCGTTCTTTTGATCCCAATGTTGAAGATCCGGTTTCTACCGAGTTTTATGAAGCTCCACAGCAACAGGCACTTGGTATGATGTTAGGTAACGACGGTTACATTTATTACTGTGCTTACGGAAATAACGGTTCGTTAATTAAATTAGATTATATTGAAACTGCAGCGCCAACAATTGTCAATCATCCGCAATCTCAAAGTATTATGGCAACAAAACCGGTTACTTTTGAGGTAACGGCAAGCGGTGTTGGGCAAACTTATCAATGGCAATTTAATAATGTAAACATTAACGGAGCAACGGCTGCCAGTTATACTATTGCAAGTGTAACCAATGCAAATGCAGGACAATACAAAGTTATTGTAACCAATACAGCAGGAAACGTAACGAGTAATCCGGCAACACTTACGGTAACACCGTTTAGTAATTCGCCTACGGTTGATTTAAAATTTCCCTTAGCGACTTTAAAATGGAATGCTGATGATGTTGTTAATTTTGAAGCTACAGCAACCGATATAGAAGATGGCGTATTGCCTGCCAGTGCTTTTTCCTGGAGTTTGGATCTTTTTCACGAAGATATTCCCGGCGCCGGACATTCACATCCCGGCGCGAGTCCGCAGGGCGTGAAATCGGGAACTTTTGTGGCATCCAATCAAGGTGAAAAAACACCAAACGTTTGGTACAGGTTTACCGTAAAAGTAACGGACAGCAACGGATTGACCGCAACAAAATTTGTGGATATCAAACCTAATTTAGTCGATGTTACCGTGACAAGTTCACCAGCGTTGCTTAATTTAGAATTCAACCAAAAACCTGTCGTTGCGCCTTCAACCAAACAAGTTGTGGCCAATGCCAAACTACAAACACTTAATGCGCCAACTCCGCAATATGTTGGTAATATTCAATATGATTTTGACCATTGGAGTCAGGGTGGAATTGTAAACCAGACATTTCAGGCACCAGCAACAGGTACTATAACTTATACAGCCTTTTACACAGCGACGACCCTTCCTTCCGCCCCATATCAGGGATTAATTTCTCAAATTCCCGGACTTATTGAAGCAGAAAATTACGACATTGGTCCTTCTTCTGTTTTTGACAGTAATGGCGGCGGCGATGCAGCATACAGAGCCGGCGACGGCGTGGGAACCGAAGCTTGTAATGAAGGCGGATTTAACATTTCGTATGTAGCTAAAAACGAATGGCTCAAATACACCGCAAAAGTCAATACAACAGGTAATTATGATGCAAAACTAAGAGTTGCAACGCCATACAATAATAAAGCACTTCACATTGAGGTTGACGGCGTTAATGTTTCCGGTCGATTTGCAATTCCAAATACAACGGGTTTTCAGGCATGGCAAACGGTAACCATACCAAATATTCCGCTAACTCAGGGTGTTCATGTTATCACGCTTTGGTTTGACGAAGCCGACGTTAACGTCAACAAAATGGAATTTTCATTATCAGGAAATGCAACAACTCCGGTTGCTGATTTTGAAGTTAATCAATCGATGGGATGTATCAATACTGGTGTTACTTTTACCTCTGTTTCGATTGGCACAGTTGATACTTATGTTTGGAATTTTGGTCAAAATGCAACACCGGCTACCGCAACAGGCGTTGGGCCCCATACGGTATTATATGGCACAGAAGGCGACAAAACCGTTTCTTTAACCGTGACTAATACGGCAGGAACGAACAAAAAAGAGATTACTTATATGGTTCATAGTTGTACTCTTGGTGTTGATTTCCCATCTGAAGATTCAAAAAATGTAATCGTTTTTCCGAATCCTTCTAACGGAATTTACAATCTTTCAAAGGAAATGGAATGGAAAATTTATTCCACTTCAGGAGCTAAAATTAAAGAAGGAAAAGGAAATCTGATCAATATTTCTGATCAGGCTTCGGGAGTGTATTTCATTAAAAATAATGAGAGCAGTAAAGCTATTCATATTGTAAAACAGTAACATTTTATAAAACACAAATTTCACTGATTTTCCCTAATTTAAATTTTTGTTAATTAGTGAAATTCGTGTTTAAAACAGAATTTAATATCTTTACTACATGATAGAAATAGGAATAGACAGTTTTGCTTCGGCAATGTATGGCGACAATAATACGCTGAGTAGTGTTGACGCTATGGAGCAATTGCTTCAAAGAATTGAGCTTGCCGATCAGGTGGGTCTTGATGTTTTTGGAATTGGAGAACATCATAAAAAAGAATTTTTAGATTCGGCTACAGCTGTCATCTTGAGTGCGGCTGCTGCACGAACAAAAAACATACGATTGGCAAGTGCTGTAAGCGTTTTAAGCGCTGCAGATCCGGTTAGGGTTTATCAGGAATTTGCCACTTTAGATTTGGTTTCAAAAGGAAGAGCCGAAATTGTTGTTGGCCGCGGATCTTCGATTGAAGCTTATCCCCTTTTCGGATTTAATCTAAATGATTATGATGCCCTTTTTAAAGAGAAATTAGAGTTATTATTGCAAATTCGCGACAATGAATTTGTAAGCTGGTCAGGAAAATTTCGTCCGGCCATCAATAATTTGGCCGTTTATCCGAGGGCTTTACAGGAAAAATTACCAATATGGCTTGGCGTTGGCGGAACTCCGGAATCGTTTGTACGTGCGGGATCACTTGGTTTGCCTTTAATGGTGGCCGTTATTGGTGGACAAACGTATCGTTTTCGTCCGTTGATCGATTTGTATCGCGAAGCCGGAAAAGCAGCCGGTTATAAACTAGAAGAATTAAAAGTAGGTTTGCATTCTCCTGGTTATGTTTCGGGATCTACCGAAAAAGCAATCGAAGAATATTATCCGGGTTATGCTGAACTTTGGACAAAATTAGGACTAGAGCGAGGCTGGCCACCTGTAACCAAAGACAAATTCAACGGTTTGATTGACGATAAAGGTGTTTTAGTTGTGGGAAGTCCAGAACGTGTTGCTGAGAAAATTTTGGGGCATAGCGAATCTTTGGGAGGAATTTCGAGATTTACTTTTCAAATGGATAATGCGGGACTTACGCATAAACAATTAATGAACTCTATAGAATTTATTGGTACAAAAGTTATTCCTTTGGTTCGTAAGGGGTAATGTCTTTTTACCACAAAGGCGCAAAGGTTTTACGCAAAGTTCGCTAACTTATTTCTCAAAGTCGCAAAGACGCAAAGTTTATTTTCTTTGCGTCTTTGCAACTTTGATAGATTAAAATAAACAGCTTTTCGGTAAAAAAACTTAGCGAACTTTGCGAAAAACCTTTGCGTTCTTTGCGATTAAATACGCCACGAATTTCACGAATCTACACGAATTATTTTTATCGCTAATTAGCATAAAACTTGTCTAATTTAGAGCTAAATCTAAAACGCTACTCCTCATACATTTCCATCCACAAACGTGTTTCTTCCAGGTCGAGTTCTTTTTCTATTTTTCTGAAAATTTCCTCGTTTACAGAACCTGATTTGTGCATTGTTTCCAGTTTTGAGCGCTCTACATTCAGTAAATCGATTTGTATTTTGGTGAAATCGTTGAAAATTTCACCTCCCATTATATTTCCTTTTCCGAAGAAATTTGCCGGAAGTTCGGTTTTCTGCAAACGGTTAAACTTTACTTCATACTTACTTTTGATATTATGCAGCAAATCATCATTCAATAAAGAAAAATTATCTTCGATGTGTGTAATAGTTTGAGAAACAATGATATTTCGAATTTCATATTCTTCGGCTAAAATAGAATAACGCTCAATTTTTAATTTTTTAATTACCCAGGGAAGTGTCAATCCCTGAATCACCAAAGTGGAAAGTATCACACAAAAAACCAGATAAATAATCAGGTTCCGCAACGGAAATACTTCTGTATCGTTATTAATCGTTAATGGCAAAGCCAAAGCCGCCGCCATGGATACAACACCGCGCATTCCGGACCAACCGAAAATAATCATATTGCGATAATCGAATTCTTCTTTTTGCCTAATTTTTTTACTGAGAAATCTTGGAACCAACGTTGCCGGAACCACCCATAAAAAGCGAACTAGAATAACCACGGCACTCACAGAAGCTCCCCAAATAAACAATGACAGACCAGAATAATCGCCAATTCCAGAAATAATCTGACGCAACTGAAGTCCGATTAAAATGAAGATTAATCCGTTTAAAATATTCGTAAGCACGCTCCAGATTGTATTGGTCATAATCCTGCTTTCGTGCGTAAAAATAGTTCCAGATCTGGCCGAAAGAAACAAACCCGTTGTTACAACCGCCAAAACACCCGAACATTCAAAATGTTCTGCTATTAAATAAGAAGCAAAAGGCGTTAAAAGTGTTAATGTCGCCTCGATAACATCGTCACATACAAACCTTTTATGAATAATACTCATGGCATAACCAACGACTAAACCAATCGCAATTCCTAATGTCGACATGATAAAGAAATTTAATCCTGCCTGCCAAAGCACAAAATTACCCGCTGTGATGGCTGCAAGTGCATATTTGTAAGCTACAAGTCCGCTTGCATCATTCAACAAACTCTCGCCTTCTAAGATCGCAATAAGGCGTGGATGCAAGCCCAGTCCTTTGGTTATGGCTGTCGCCGAAACAGCATCGGGTGGTGAAACAATAGCACCCAATAAAAAAGCCAACGGCCAGGAAATATCATCTATAAGATAATGTACAGCGACTGCAACAGAAACTGTTGTAAAAAGCACCAACCCAACAGCCGCAAGTGTTATGGGGCGAATTGTTTGTTTAAACTCAGACCAGCTTGTATACCAGGCGGCATGATACAAAAGTGGTGGTAGGAATATAATAAAAACGACTTCGGGATTTAATGCAATAACCGGAAGCCCGGGAATAATACTAATTGTAACACCACAAAGAACCAATACAATAGGAACGGGAAAATTATACCTTTTACTTAAAAGACTCAGGAATGCAACCCCGAATAACAACATGATGATTACTGTGATATTCTCCATTTTTAAATTTACTTTCTTGTGGTTTTATATTCGTTTTTGAAGAGTACGAATATAATATTTTACAAAATAACCGCCAATCTTTGTCAAAGTTTAAAACTTTGACAAAGATGACTCGCATACATACCAAAAAAAACGCCTCATTTCTGAGGCGTTTTTCAAGTCATGTTTTTTAATTAGTGGTGACCATCGTGGCTATGATCATTATTTTTGGAATTATTCCCTTTTGAGTTTTTTGAATTACCCTTTTTTGCATTATCCTTGTTCGGTTTCTGCTTGTTGTCAGGTTTGTTTCCTCTGTTTTTCTGAGGTTTTCCTTTATAACCTTTTGGATAATTGGTAACGTGTTTTTTATGATATGAATAAGGAGAATCTCCTTTGTAATCATTCAACACTACTTTGTAACCATCGTAAAGATCATAATTTCTGTATCTTGAAGGCAATCTTTTATCACGAACCCATTTACCGCTATTTTCATAAATATACTGGCTTTGAGCAACATCATAATAGATATCGATATCTGGCAAATAGTAATATCTGCTTTCATCATTTCCTTCAGGTCCCCAGCTTGGCGGTGTACCAATATTTACGTTTATTGATACTTGTGCATGTGCAAAAACACTCATTAAAAGCATTAGAGCAAGTCCTAATTTTTTCATTCTTTTAGTTGTTAAGTTTAAATTTGATTTGAATAAAGCGAAAGTAATGCCATTTTTCAGGTTTATCGAACTCATTATACCGAACCGCTAAACCAATCGACGAACACCTCTTTTTAACCGATACTCTTTATCAAATTTCAACCTTCAACTCAATATTTTCAAGAACTTTATTTCCATCCACCGCCTAAGGCGCGATACAAATCAACCAAAGCCTGCAACTTTTGCAAATTATCGTTTATACCGTTCAATTGTGCCGACAAAAGATTTTGTTCTGATGTTAAAACATCAGTATAATTTGTCGCTGAACTGTACTCTAAAAGCTGTTGTGTAAAATCAACTGCTTTTACTAGAGATTCAATTTGTTTCTGTCTCGAATCTTCTTTTTCAACCGCCATTTGGTACGAATACATTGCATTAGAAACCTCCTGTCCGGCAACCAAAAGACTCTGCTGGAAGTTATTTAAGGCTTGTAATTGTTGTGATTGCGCCGTTGTTAACCTCGCTTTGTTTAATCCCTGATTAAAAAGTGGCTGTGTTAATCCTCCAATTATCGAATAAAAAATAGAATTATCGAAGAAGTTTTTCAACTCTAAATTAGAAAATCCACCACTGGCCGTAAGCGTCAAACTTGGATAAAAATAAGTTCTTGCCAAATTTGTGTTTTCAAAAGCAACTCTGAAATTAAACTCTGCCTGACGTACATCGGGACGATTTTGCAATAACTGAGACGGTAAACCTATCGCGAGATTATCAGGAGTTTGCTGTTCTCCCAAAACACCTCTTTCGATTGGTCCCGGAGCCTGTCCTAATAAGATATTCAAAGCATTTTCGGTTTCACGAATGCTTTGTTTAATATCCGGAATCAATACTTCGGCAGCATAACGATTGGCTTCACTTTGTACCACGGCAGCACCAGTAACAATTGCACCTTCTTTTAAGGCTTTGATTGTTTCTACGTTTTTAACACGGGCTTCCAAAGTTTGCTGTGTAATTTCAAGTGATTTATCATAAGACAACAATAAAAAATAATTGTTGGCAATATCAGCAATCAATTGGGTTTGAACCGCTTGTTTTGCAGCATCTGTAGCAAGATAAGTGGCCAAAGCTGCTCTTTTTGTACTGCTTAGTTTTCCCCAGATATCTGCTTCCCATGACGTACTTAAACCTAATTTATAAGTTGTGGTTAACGTATTAATATTGATTCCTGCCGGAAAGTTAAGTCCTGCTTCTGATTGTTTGGTGCGTGTTACATTGGCATCCAGATTTAAATTTGGATAATAAGCCAATTTGCTTTGACGTAAACTGGCACGCGCCTGAACAATGTTTTCAATAGCATTTTTCAAATTCAGGTTTTGATCAAGGCCTTTCTGAATTAAGGCACTCAATTTTGCATCTTTAAAAACACTTTGCCAAGGCATATTCGCCAGATTTGTAGAATCGGCAGCGGCCTGATCACGAAACAGCTTATCTGTAGAAAGTGTCGTGGGACGTTCGTATTTTTTGGTAACGCAGGCACTTAAAAGTGTGGCTGCGATTACCATTAAAATATATTTATTTGAACTATGAGTCATTTTTTGTCTTTTAAATTACTACTCTTTATGAGCTTCTATCAATTGAACTTCTTCATCATCATCTTCATCGTAACCCTCCTTTGCAGGTCCGCTCACTTTTTCCTGTAAAGTCTGGAAAATGATAAACAATACCGGAATTACGAATACTCCCAAAATGGTTCCGATTAACATACCTCCAACAGCTCCCGTACCAATCGATTTGTTACCAACAGCTCCGGCTCCTGAAGCAAACATCAAAGGCACAAGTCCTAAAATAAAAGCAAAAGAGGTCATTAAAATTGGTCGCAAACGCGCTACAGCTCCTTCAATGGCAGCCTGAACAATTGGCAATCCTTTTCTTCTTCTGTCCAAAGCAAATTCGACAATCAAGATACCGTTCTTCGCCAGCAATCCAATCAGCATGATTAAGGAAATCTGCAAATAAATATTACTGTTTAATTTGAATATAATCGAGAACAAATAAGCGCCGGCCAATCCAAACGGAATGGAGAACAATACAGCAAAAGGCAAAATATAACTCTCATATTGAGCACTTAACAAGAAGTAAACAAATACAAGACATAATATAAAGATGAAAATAGTTTCACTTCCTGATGCTAACTCCTCACGCGTTAAACCTGAAAATTCATAACCGTAACCTGCAGGTAAATTTTCTGCCGCTACTTCCTGAATCGCTTTAATGGCATCTCCTGAACTAAAGCCCGGATTTGGCGCACCTGTAATCGAAATCGAAGTAAACAAGTTAAATCTTGAAATAGATTCGGGACCAAAAACCCTTGTCATTTTTACAAACTCTGTAATTGGCGCCATGTTTCCTGAAGCGTTTCTAACAAAAATTTTATTTAGTCCTTCTGTATTCGTTCTAAATTCTGGTGATGCCTGAATCATAACACGGTATTGTTTCCCGAATTTATTGAAATTCGAAGCATACAAACCTCCATAATACCCTTGCATTGTAGACAAAATTGTATTGATTGGGACTCCTGCATCTTTGGCTTTTGCCAAATTTATATCCATCATATATTGAGGAAAACCAGGATTAAATGGCGTTGTAGCGTATTGTATTTCAGGACGTTTTGATAATTTCTCCAGAAAATCAACATTTACTTTATAGAATTCGGCCGTTGTATGGCCTCCTTTATCCTGAAGCTGAAACTCGAATCCACCACTTTGCCCGAATCCCTGAATGGTTGGTGGTGAAATAAAGAAAATATTAGCTTCGCGAATACCGCTTGTTTTGGCAAAAAGCTGACCAATTACATCATTTACACTTAATTCACGTTTGTCCCAGGTTTCCAGTTTTACAATAACCATACTGTAAGCACTACCCGCTCCGGCCGTAAAGTTTTGCCCCACAATACGAAGTGTGTTTTTAACTCCCGGAATAGTCTTAGCAATACTGTCAACTCTTTTGGCAATTACATCAGAACGTTCCATAGAAGCTGATGGCGGTAAACTAATATTGGCAAAAACAGTTCCCTGATCTTCTGCCGGAACGAAAGCAGACGGCGTGGTTTTCATCATATAAAATAAAGCTGCACCGGCAATTAGAATCGAAGCCAATACAATCCATTTTTTAACCGAAAGGAAACTTACCGAACGTTTGTATCGCTCTGTTACATTATCAAATGCCACGTTAAACGCAGTGTAAAAACGCTGAATGAAACTTTTATGTTTGTGATCGTCTGCATGTGGCTTCAATAATAAAGCACATAAAGCCGGACTTAATGTCAAGGCATTAATCGCCGAAAGAATAATCGCAACGGCTAACGTAATACCAAATTGTTTGTAGAAAACTCCCGTAGATCCTGTAATAAAGGTAACCGGAATAAATACCGCTGCCATTACAAGTGTAATCGAAATAATCGCTCCCGAAATTTCATCCATCGCATCGATCGTAGCTTTCTTAGCCGATTTGTAACCGTGATCGAGTTTGGCATGCACCGCCTCGACGACCACAATGGCATCATCGACCACAATACCAATGGCAAGAACCATCGCAAAAAGCGTCAATAAGTTAATCGTAAACCCGAATAGATTCAGGAAGAAAAATGTTCCCACAATCGCAACCGGAACCGCAATGGCCGGGATTAATGTCGACCTAAAATCCTGAAGGAAAATAAAAACTACGATGAAAACCAGAATAAAAGCTTCAACTAAAGTGTGAATTACTTTTTCGATAGAAGCATCCAGATTTTCGTTAACATCCACAAGAAGCGTATATTTTACTCCTTTTGGGAAATTTTTTGCTGCCTCTTCAATCAGTTTTTTAGAGTTGTTAATTACGTCACGGGCATTAGAGCCGGGCGTTTGGCTAATTGCCATCGCTGCAGATTCTACACCGTTTGTTTTAATTGTTGACGAATAGCTCAAAGATCCTAATTCTACTTTTGCTACATCTTTCAATCGTAAAACTTGTCCGTTTCCAACAGATTTTATAACAATATCGCCAAATTCCTGAGCGCTTGTTAAACGTCCTTTGTATTTAATTACGTATTGAAAAGCCTGATCTCCGTTTTCACCGAATTTACCCGGCGCAGCTTCGATATTTTGTTCTGCCAAAGCAGCCGAAATATCACTTGGAATCAGTTTGTATTGCTGCATGATATCCGGTTTTAGCCAAATTCTCATCGAGTAATCTTTGGCACCAAAAACGGTTACATCTCCCACCCCAACAACACGTTGAATTTGTGGAACAAGATTGATCTTAGCATAATTTTGAAGGAAAGTCTGGTCGTAAGCTTTATCATCGCTATATAGCGAGAATATCAACAAGTTACTACTCTGGCTTTTCGTAACTGTTACACCGGCCTGAGTTACTTCTACAGGTAATAAACTTGTAGCTCTTGAAACCCTGTTTTGCACGTTTACCGCAGCCAAATCGGGATTTGTTCCTACTTTAAAGAATATTTTTATAGATGCATTACCGTCGTTTGTTGCTGTAGAAGTCATGTAAGTCATGTTTTCTACACCATTAATTTGCTCTTCCAGCGGAATTACGATACTTTTTAGTACCACATCTGCGTTGGCTCCTGTATAACTTGCCGAAACGTTTACCGTTGGCGGAGCAATATCGGGATATTGGGAAATAGGAAGCTCTATAAGCCCTAAAACACCTAGAATGACAATAATAACCGAAATTACTGTCGAGAGTACAGGTCTTTGAATGAATATTTTAAACATGTATTTTTATTTTAAGTCTGCGTAAACAGTTTCAGCATTCTGATTTTGAGTTTTAATCTGAGTTCCTTCTTTTAAAGAGGCAACTCCTTCTAAAACAATCTGATCTCCGGCTTTTAAACCGCTTGTTACCACATAATAATTTCCGGCTTTATTTTCTAAAATCGTAATATTTGCGTTTTTGGTTTTACCGTCTTTTCCAACTGTTACTGCGAAAATTTTATCCTGAAGTTCAAACGTAGCGCTTTGCGGAATAATTAATCCTTCTTTTACCTGAGTCGGAATTCTGACTGTTGCGCTGCTTCCGCTTCTGATGATTCCTCTTGGGTTTGGAAAACGAGCTCTGATGTTTACAGAACCGGTTTCTGTATTAATCAATCCGTTTACGGTTTCAATTTTTCCTTTTTCTCCGTAAATTGATCCATCAGAAAGCAATAAAGAAACTTGTGGCAATTGTTTGATTTTTTGTGCCAATGTTCCGGAACCTTCACTAAAACTTAAAAGTACTTTTTCGTTCATTGCAAAATAGGCATAAACGTTTCCGATACTGGAAACTGTCGTTAACGGTTCGGTATTATTGGAACTTACCAAACTTCCTAAACGAAATGGAATTGAACCTACAACACCATCAACCGGACTTGTAACTGTAGTATAACCCAAATTAGTTCTGGCATTTACCAGACTTGCATTGGCCTGAGCCAAAGTTGCCAAAGCAGAATCATAATTATACTGAGCTGTCTCCAGTTCGTATTTACTAATGATTTCTTTCTCAACAAGCGGTTTTACTTTATTTACAGCCAATTTTGCTGAACTTACAGCTGCCTGAGCGCTTTTAATGCTTGCTGTTGCGGTACGAACTTCCTGTTCATATTCCGGAGCGCTGATTTTAAACAAAGGCTGTCCTGCTCTTACAACCGCACCTTCATCAACAAAAATCTTGTCGATGTAACCTTCTACTCTAGGACGAATTTCTATATTTTGCTGTCCTTGTATACTCGCCGGATAATCAGTATTTAAAGTTGCTGATTCTGGCTGTATTACCAGTGTTTTATATTCCTTAACTTGTCCTGCAGCAGCGGCCTGAGCTGCTTTGTCATCTTTTTTACCACACGAGACGATAATAACTGATGCTGCGAAAATGCTTAAAAGTGATTGCTTATTCATTGGATATAATGTGATTTCTATAATTACGTTAACAAAATAAATGAATTAAGTTACGTAAAAATTTTCGAATAGACGAAGAGCGACGCACAATCGATAGAGATAACCTTAGAACCGACGGATTTTTATTCAAATTAAACAAGCGTTTAATTTTAAAATTCGTCGGTTCTAATATCGTTTTTAAAGGCTGTAAAACTCTCTATAGCGATTGCTTTAAAATTGCATTCAAATAAAATGTAATATTGTCCTTAAAAAAAAGAAAATATAATGTGGACAAACATCTTTAGACCCTATTTATTTGCAGGATTACACCTTTTGGGCTGGTTGTTATTGGGATTTCTAATGTTGTTTTACATTCCTTTAACCTGGAATGTAATTCTGCCTTCTGTTTTTTGGCTGTGGCAGATTATTGTACTCCTTTTGCTGATTATTATATTTTATTCTAATGCCAAAATCATCGTTCCAAAAACTATTATAAAAGACAATACTTCTCTGTTTTTAATCTGGGCTTTGCTCGCCATTGTTGCCATGCAGCTTATCGCCTATTTTTATACTTCGCAAACCGATCTTCATGCCAAAGTGAGCCTTGTTCTGGGTTTTAAAAAAAATAGAAATCCTTATTTTGATAATTATGCTTTTATGCTGACTTTAATGGTTTTAGGCATCAGTACAAGTTTGTCGATGTTACAATATTGGCAGAAAGCCGCACAACACAAACAAAAACTGGAACAGGATAAAACAATGGCCGAACTGGCCATGTTGAAAGCACAGATAAATCCGCACTTTTTTTTCAATTCGCTCAATAGTATTTATTCTCTTACTTATACTGATATCGAAGATTCGAGAAATGCGCTGCATACTTTAAGCAGAATGATGCGCTATTTACTTTATAGTACCGAAGAAACTACAACTTTGCTGAAAGAAGCCGAATTTATGAGAGATTTTATTGCATTGATGAAACTTCGTGCCAACAGCAAATTAACGATTACGACTGATATTCCGGAAAAAATACAGGATTATCCAATTGTTCCAATGTTATTACTACCTTTAGTAGAGAATGCTTTTAAACATGGAATTCATGCTACTGACAAAAGTGAAATTCATATTTCGCTTAGGCAAAATGGCAGCAATCTTGAATTTGAAGTCGAAAATACGTATTTTGAAAAATCTGCCACGACCAATGAAGGTGGTATCGGGTTAACAAATACAAAACGCAGACTTCATTTAATTTACCCGCACAAGCATTCGCTAACCGCGGGAATAGCCAAAAACGGCATGTATAATGTAAAACTGCAAATAACTTTAGAATAATGACAATATTAAAATGTATAGCAGTCGATGATGAACCTCTCGCATTAAAATTGGTGCAGACCTTTATTGAACAAACGCCTTTTTTAGAATTAACAGCGAGTTGTGATAATGCCGTTGAAGCCCTGACTTTAATTCGGGAAAAACAGCCCGATCTTGTTTTTTTGGATATTAATATGCCCAATTTAACGGGAATGGAGCTTGCCAGACTGTTGCAGGAACAACCCGGAGCTGTGCCAAAAATTGTTTTTACAACAGCTTATAATCATTATGCTATTGAAGGTTATCGTGTAAATGCCATAGATTATCTTTTAAAACCTTTTAGTTACGAGGAATTTTTGCGCGCTGCCAATAAAGTATTGCAAATAACAGAAGAATCTTCAAATCAATATCAGCCTATTACGGCAGATGATGAATTTATCTTTTTGAAAGTAGAATATCAATGGGTCCGAATATCCCTTAAAGATATAACCTATATCGAAAGTTTAAAAGATTACGTAAAAGTACATTTTGACGATTCTCAAAAAGCAATTCTTTCACTGATTTCCTTAAAAGCACTGGAAGAAAAATTACCATCATCAAAATTTATGAGAGTGCATCGTTCCTATATAGTATCTCTCGAAAAAATAAGCGCCATCAGTAAAAACTCAATATTTATCGACAAAGCCGAAATCACTGTTGGCGAACAATACAAAGAAACCTTTAAGGCAATTGTCGATAAATGGATTAAATAAAACCTATTGGGTGTAATACAAAAAGAATTAAACACATAGAAACATAGATTTTACGTTTTTTGAAAAAGTAAATCAAAAAAGAAAACCTGTTTCTAACACATAGCTATGTTTGTTAATGCAAGTGAAACGCCTTTTTTGAGTTTAACAATCTATGTTTCTATGTGTTAAAACAATTACAACTCAATACATTAAATAGATTAAACACCACATGTTATGGAAAAAAGAGCAAACAAATATTATCTTACACTAAGCCTGAAAGAATATGCAGACGGCCAAACTGAGCCGGCAAAAGAACTTGGAATAGAGTTTACTAATCACGACGAAATCTTCAGTATCATCGAAAGAATAAAAGACAAAAATATATTCGAAAATGATTCTGAAGCCACACAATTTGCACTTGGTTTGAAATTGTTCAGCGAAATCAAACTGAAACACCGCAAAAATCCGTTGTTTGACGAATTAAATGACGTGTTTCCTGTATTTATGAAGAAGCTTAAAAGTTTATAAAAAGTTTGCCACAAATTACACGAATTTTCACTAATTTTTTTTCTAAACTTCGCGGAAAACTTTAAGTCATTCGTGAAAATTCGTGCAATTCGTGGCAAAAAAAATAATATTTCTTTTAAAATTATGCTGTTCCCAAAGGAGCCTTTATCTTTGAAAAAAAAATAAAAAATGCCATTTGTACGTATCAGTCTTCCTAAGAAACTTTCGCAGGAAACAAAAAATAAAATCTCACAATCTGTTCATCAGTCATTAATAGCAGAATTTAATATTCCAAAAGATGATTATTTTCATGTTATTGAAGAACTCGAAACACAACAAATAAAATATCCCGAAAGCTATCTTGGAATTTCACATTCTGAAAACATAATCTACGTTCAAATCATTGCAGGACAAGGAAGAACATTAGAACAGAAAAAGAAATTATACCATACAATTGCTGCTACAATTTCTTCCGAAACTGAAATTACCATTAATAATATAATTATCGTTCTTTTAGAAAATAATGGATTAGAAAACTGGTCTTTTGGCAATGGCGAAATTCAGGAACCCAAACATTTAAAGAAGTAAAAGCTACCGCGAATTCACATTCTTATTCCTGAAATTAGTGCAATTCATGGCAGACTTCTTCTAATTATGAAACAATTTTAAAATTTTATGTAAATCTAAGCTCATTAAATTTTGGTAATTTTAGATTCCAAAATAGGAGATTATGATACGTAAACACGGATTAATTATTACAAAAACAGCAATAGATTTTGAAGTTGAAGGAGTTTTAAATCCCGCTGTTATTGCTGTCGACGGAAAAATTCATATTTTTTACAGAGCTGTTGCTTTAGGAAATCATTCTACAATAGGCTATTGCCGGCTTTCTGATCCTCTTACTATCGAAGAAAGATACGATCATCCTGTGATTGTTCCCGAAATGCCAAATGAAGAATACGGCGTTGAAGATCCGAGGATTGTGAAAATTGATGATCTTTATTATCTTTCCTACTGCGGTTATGACGGCGCAAATGCTTTTGGCTGCGTTGCCACTTCCAAAGATTTAAAAACTTTTGAGAAACATGGTATTGTAGTTCCGCAAATGAGTGGTGATGAACTTCGGTCTCTTATCAAAAATCAACAGGATTTAAATATAAAATATTTTCAGCCAAGTACCGGAAGCGCTTATGTCTGGGATAAAAACGTAGTGTTTTTTCCAAGAAGAATAAACGGAAAATTGCACTTTTTACACCGCATTCGTCCCGGAATTCAAATGGCGGCCGTAAATGAACTTGACGAATTAACTCCCGAATTTTGGAGAGAATATATGCTTGATTTTAAAAATCATATCGTTTTAGATCCAAAATATACCCACGAATTAAGCTATTTAGGCAACGGAGCACCACCAATAGAAACTGAACACGGTTGGCTTTTAATTTATCACGGCGTTCACGATACCATAAATGGCTACATGTACGTGGCTTGCGCTGCACTCTTAGACCTTGATAATCCTACCAAAGAAATTGCACGCTTGCCTTTTCCCCTATTTATTCCCGATCAGCCTTGGGAACTAAAAGGATACGTAAACTACGTTTGTTTCCCAACCGGAACTGTTTTAATTGATGACGAACTTTATATCTATTATGGCGCTGCCGATGAAGGTATTGCATGTGCATCTGTAAGCATCAGCACTTTATTAAAAGAATTACTGGCGAATAAAATTTAGGTCTTTTTCACGCTTTATTTGAAACAATAAGAATTATAAAGCAGTTTATTTCTTAAATTAGTTTCAAAATTAAAGTCATGGAAAAATTAACCAAAGAAGATATCAGTCAGGAAGTATTTGATTTATATGACGATTATGCGCATAATAAAATCAACCGAAGACAATTTGTCGAAAAACTTTCCATTTTTGCAGTTGGAACTGTTACATTGCCTTCTCTTTTGAGTTTTATGACACCCAATTATGTCGACAGCATTTTAATTCAACCCACAGATCCAAGAATAAAAAGCGGTTACATCAATTACGATTCTCCAAAAGGCGGCGGAAGCATTAAAGGGCTTTTGTCTCAGCCATCAGATACCAAAAAAAAATTACCCGGAATAATTGTGGTTCACGAAAATCGTGGCTTAAATCCTTATATTGAAGATGTTGGAAGAAGAGCCGCCATAGAAGGATTCATAACTCTTGCTCCTGATGCATTATCGCCATTAGGCGGTTATCCCGGTAACGACGACGACGGACGTGAATTGCAAAAGAAGCGAACCCGTGAAGAAATGCTCGAAGATTTTATTGCTGCATACGAATATCTCAAATCACATAAAGACTGCAATGGCTCTGTTGGCGTCGTCGGATTTTGTTTTGGTGGATGGATTTCGAATATGATGGCGGTAAAAATTCCGACTTTAAAAGCCGCGGTTCCTTATTATGGCGGACAGCCCACAAAAGAAGAAGCTGAAAAAATCACAACACCACTACTCTTACATTACGCTGGTTTAGATACACGTGTAAACGAAGGCTGGCCTGCGTTTCAGGAAGTTCTCAATAAAAATAAAGTCGAAAATATGGCTTATTTTTATCCCAACGTAAATCATGGCTTTCATAATAACACAACTCCAAGATACGATGAAGCCGCTGCCACTCTATCCTGGACAAGAACAATTGATTTTTTTAAGGAAAAATTGACATAACGCGCACATTCTCAAATGACAAAATTAAAAACTACGGTTTATTTTTATATTCCTAAAGACATTTCTTTACTTGATTTAAGCGGTGTTGTCGAAGTTTTTCAGGAAGCCAATAATCTGGGTTTTGATTATCAATTGAAGTTTGTTAGCAGTGAAACTTCCATAAAATCAAATTCGGGTTTAGAACTTTCTTCTTTAATGCATTTTTCTAAAACTGCCCCTCAAAAAGATGATATTGTTATTATTTCGGGATTTAGTACACAACAAATAGATTTACTTCCGGAAGATGTGCCGTTTTTTAATTGGCTTCATAAAGCAAATGCGAATAAAACCACGATTTGCAGTGTATGTACGGGAGCATTTTTATTGGCAAAATCAGGACTTTTAGATCATAAAGAATGTACAACACACTGGAAACTTCTGGAGAAACTCAAAAATGATTTTCCACTTTTAAAACCTCAAAAAAATACACTTTTCACCAAATCAGATAACATTTACACCAGTGCCGGAATTGTAACGGGAATTGATCTGGCTTTGTTTTTAATTGAAGAAAGGCACGGAAAAGACATTACCAATAAAATTGCCAAGGAACTTGTTGTTTATAAACGTCGAAACGGAACTGACGAACAGGAAAGCGTTTATTTGCAAAACAGAAACCATCGCGACGAAAAAATTCATACCATTCAGGATTGGATTATCTACAACCTAGAAAAAACATCAACTATTGAGTCTCTGGCCGACTTGGTTTATGTGAGTCCGCGAAATTTAACGCGTATTTTTAAAAAAGAAACCGGAATTACTATCGCCGAATACCGCACAAAACTAAGAATCGAAAAAGCCAAAAGTCTGCTGGCCAATTCACATTATAAAATTGAACATATTGCCCATTTATGCGGTTACAAAACTTCAAAACAATTAAGAGCGGTGCTTGAAGAACACGTTGATGCCTTGCCTTCTGCGCTAAAAATGATACTCTCTTAAAACACGAATTTCACGAATTTGCACCAATTTCTAATAGTTATCTTAGTTTGTAAAATTAATTTACACAAACTAATTAGTGTCAATTAGTGAAATCTGTGTTTGTCTTTTATAGCTTCAAATAGTTGTCTTAAAATGACTATTGTTTGTCCTTTTTCTGTAATTAGTTCCCAAGTATATTTGTATCAAACAATTAAAAACAACATGTTTGGTGTAATTGTTTTAACATATAGAGATGCGCGAAGAAACGAGTTTCTTTTTGATTTACTTTCTTCAAAATCCTAAAATCTATATTTCTATGTGTTTAATTATTACACCCATACATTTAAAAAAATACAAATGAAACTTAGAGAAAAAAATGCCGCGTTAATTTTAATTGATGTTCAAAAAGGTTTTAATGACGAAGATTTCTGGGGCGGCAACCGAAATAACAAAGATGCCGAAGCTAAAATTGCTCAAATCCTTGAAAAATGGAGATTACTTCAATTGCCTGTTTTTCATATTGTTCATAGTTCTGTACATCCAAATTCAAAACTTCACGCCTCAAACCCGGGATTTGAAATCAAAGACGAAGCAAAACCAATTGAAGGTGAACCCATAATTACAAAAAACGTGAATAGTGCTTTCATAGGAACAGATTTGAAAGAAAGACTGGATAATCAAAAAATCACAACCCTAGTTATTGTGGGTTTGACAACCAATCATTGTGTTTCTACCACAACCAGAATGGCAGGAAATTACGGTTATGAAACGTTGCTTATCGCCGATGCAACCGCTACTTTTGACCGAATTGGAATAAATGGAGAAAAATTTGATTCGGAATTAATTCACCAAACTTCTCTCGCCAGTTTAAATGGCGAATTTGCAGCAGTAATCACTACAGAAAAATTGCTGGAATTGGTATAAAAAATGTAAATTTGGACTATTAGTTTTACAACTTTTAAACTAAAACAAATAGTCCAGATGTTACGACCTTGGGAATTTGAAATTCAATTGAATAAAAAATCAGATAAAGCGCTTTACCTGCAAATTGCCGACGCTATAATTAATGCCATTAAATCCGGTAACTTAAACAGTGGCAACGCTTTACCCGGAAGCAGACAGCTTGCTGGTTTATTAAACGTAAACAGAAATACGGTAATCGAAGCTCTTGAAGTTTTAGTTGCCGAGGGCTGGTTAATTACGATGGATCGGAAAGGAACTTTTATCGCCGATATATTACCTGAGGTTATTCGAAACACAAAAAATCAGGAAAAAACTACTGTAATTATTGAAGAAGCAAAACCGCATCTTGTTTTTGATGACGGACTTCCGGACAGCCGTCTCGCTCCTATGAATGATCTGGCGCGTGCCTACAGAGAAATTTTTAACAGAAAATCGCGTTGGCAAATAATGGGTTACAGCAACGAGCTTGGAGATATCGAGTTTAGAAAAGCAATAGTGCAAATGCTCAATTTTAAAAGAGGAATGAATGTTTCTCCTGATCAAATTTGCATTACCCGTGGCAGTCAGATGGCGATGTATCTGGCGGCGCATTCCCTGTTTACAAATGGTGATTATGTGATGATTGAAAACCCCGGATATAAACCTGCCTGGGAAGCTTTTGAAAATGCCGGCGCGGGCTTGCTGCCCGTAAATGTGGCTTCAGATGGTTTAAAGGTAGACGAAGTCGAAGCATATTTGCAGCAATACAAAACCATAAAAGCCATTTATGTTACACCGCATCATCAATTTCCAACAACGGTTACGATGAGTTTAAAGAAAAGATTAAAACTTATCGAACTTTCTAATCAATACGGTTTTACAATTATTGAAGATGATTATGATAATGAATTTCACTTTGGCCAGCGCCCTATTTTGCCTATTTCCAGTTACAGCAACGCCGAAAACTTCATTTACATTGGTACATTGAGCAAAATTGTTGCCCCGGCTTTAAGAATTGGCTATTTGGCAAGCTCGGCTAAAATTGTTCAAAAAGTAGCCAAACACCGTAAAATGATTGATGTCCAAGGAGATAATATTATGGAAGAAGCCATTTTGAACCTTATAAACGAAGGAAAAATCAAAAGGCACCTAAAAAAAACAAATCTGATTTATAAAACAAAAAGAGATTTGTTCGAAGCGCTTTGCAATCAGTACCTTAAAGACAAAGTTACGTTTACAAAACCAGAAGGCGGTTTGGCTTTTTGGATGGTTCCAAATGCTAAAACGGATACAAAAGCAGTTTGCGAAAAATTACTAAGCAAAGGCATAAAATTAATGGATCCTGAAAAGTTTAGTTATGGAAGCCCGGTTTCGGGTTTTAGACTGGGGTACGCTTCTTTAACTGAACAGCAAATGGAAGAAGGAATTATAGCACTTTCAAAATTGCTGTAAACGTGCAGGCTTATAATCCTACTGCGAGAACATAAGTATAAAAACAACAAGAATTTCACTAATTGCCACTAATTTTCGTTCGTGAAATTATCTCACAAACTAAGTTAAGCATTGAAATTTGTGCAAATTAGTGCAATTTGTGTTTAAAATTGATTATACTATTTGTGTCCAGATGGTAGGTTTATGATCGAAACAATCTATTCTAATATCATTTGATTCTAATTTGATATTCATCAACTGACAATGTTTCGCTTTATTTTCTTCAGAATAATAATGACAGTTATAACACGTATTCTGGATATTAATAATCTGCAAATGATTCAATTGCTGAAGTAATGAACTAATAGTTCTCCACAAAATCAGTTTATCATTTTTATTTACTGATGTCACAATATCATATAGCGGATCTGTAAAGTTTTCTATTAAAAGCACTATTTCCAGGCCTTTTGCTGTTAACGCAACTGTGTAACTTCTGGAATCGTAAAGCTGTATTTCTTTCGATATATATTGTTTGTGTTCCAAAATCTTAATCGTATCGCTTACAGTGGCTTTGGTTAAATTAAATTCTTTTGCCAAATAACTTACAGTTGATTTATTTTTAGAATGGTACTTTATAAATATCAGAATCTGAATCTGTATTGGGCTCAAATCATATTTCTTTGCCTTTTCCCACAACAAAACCTTGAAAACCTGCGACAGACGCTCAAATCCAGCCACAATTTTCCCTTCAACATTGCTGTTTTGAATTTCTAAATCGAAAATATTTTTCATAATAATAACAAATAAAATAGACTGAAAGCCCCCAAACTTCCAGTCTACAAGATTAATACGTTGCGTTTTCAAGCTTTGTCAAAGTTTAAAACTTTGACAAAGCTCTGGCAGATAGACTAAAAACCCTAACTTTCGTCTACAACACAAAAATGAATTAATAACAATTCTCCATTTCAATAATAGAAAATCCGTTTTTAAGAATCTGATTTTCAATCTCCGTTGGCGCTTTGTCGATATGGCAAAATCTGCATTCGTTTGAACTCAAAGTCTGACCTTCTTGTAAAACAGATTTAAGATAAGTTCTTCCAAACTCATAAATCTTGTTTGCATCATCTGTATTTTCGTCAACAAGAATATCAAAATGCATCACTTTTCCGTCTTTTCTGGTTACATAAGTATCCCATACTGCTACTTTCATAATGTTATATTTATATGTTTTTAATGATTTACCCTGCTGGGTGTAATACGTAAAATTTAATTTAACACATAGAAACATAGATTTTATGTGTTTGAAAAAGGAATCAAAAAGAAACTAGTTTCTGACACATAGCTATGTGTATTAATGTAAGTGAAACGCCTTTTTTGAGTTCAATAATTCTATGTTTCTATGTGTTAAAAAAAAATTATACACAAAGAGTTAATTTATTTTTCTTAAAATGATATAAAAACCTCTCTGTAATAGTCCAGAGAGGTATTTTATTTACCCAATTA
This sequence comes from Flavobacterium sp. MMLR14_040, assembly GCF_033657265.1. NCBI lineage: Bacteria > Pseudomonadati > Bacteroidota > Flavobacteriia > Flavobacteriales > Flavobacteriaceae > Flavobacterium > Flavobacterium sp. MMLR14_040. Next base: position 27,316 of record NZ_JAWVWO010000006.1, read on the forward strand.
CATCGGCCATTGAAGCACCAAAATTAATGTGTAATACATTTCCGTTTGGTGTTACCAGAGCCGGAACAGATTGAATACCTGCTTTTTGAGCTTCGGCAATTCGGGTTCTGTCTTCTCCTATATTGACTACTTCAACATCTTTAACTAAATTTAAAATGTCGTGTTCTGCGCTTACACAAACCGGGCAGCCTGCGTGATAAAAAATTGATTTACTCATTTGATTTGTTTTTAGTTAAACTTATTTTCTGAGACAAAATTAGTCAGGATACCTAACCATTAAATGATCCAGTTTTGTCATTTATAGGCGCTTACTGGTCCAGTTGCATTTAAATAATTGAAAGCTTAAACCAAAGACTGGACTATTCAAAATAATAAAAACTGGATTATTCATGCATTCCAGACAATTAGTAATTTTGCAATATGAAAGAGGAATTACTTTTTAATTTACAACAGATTCACACCCGTATCGAGAATGCCTGTAAAGCTTCTGGCAGAAATACATCAGAAGTTCAGCTTTTACTGGCAACTAAAACCGTTCCTGCAGCCAAAATCAGAATTGCAATTGAAGCCGGAGAAAGCTTAATTGGCGAAAATAAAATGCAGGAATTCCGTGATAAAGATGCTGAATTAAAGGATTTAAATATCGAACGCCATTTTATTGGGCATTTGCAAACCAACAAAATAAGGGACGTTTTGAAATACGTAACCTGCATTCACTCTTTAGACCGATTGAATCTTGCGCAGGAATTACACAAACAATTGAAAAAAGAAAACCGAAATCTGGATGTTTTTATACAAGTCAATACGTCATTTGAAGAAAGTAAATTTGGATTATCTCCTGTGGAAGTAATTCCTTTTATTAAAGAAATAAAAAAGTATGACACTTTAAAAATCAAAGGATTAATGACAATTGGTTTATTAGATGTCGAAAAAGAAAAAATGCTGCCGTCGCTTCGTCTTTTAAGAGAAATCAGAGACGACATTTATACTGAAAAAACCACAGAAATAACTGATTTGAAGCTTTCAATGGGAATGTCACAGGATTTGGAATTGGCTATAGCCGAAGGTTCAAATTTGGTTCGAATAGGGACTTCTATCTTTGGAAACCGGTTTTTAGGAAAAGAAATCTGGAATGAGAATATTGCAGAATAAAATCTAATTTTGCAGCAAATAAAATCCAAATGAATCTATACGAACTTACCGTAAACGATACCGAAAAAATTGCTTTGAATGATTTGCTTTTTAGCGATGAAAACAAAGCTGCCTTAATGCAAACCATCAAAGAGCATCAATATCTTGACGATTTAAAAAAATATAATCTTCAGGTTGACAATAAGATACTGCTACACGGGCATTCCGGTTGCGGCAAGACGACAACTGCAAAAGCGATTGCAACGGCTTTAAACAAAAATATCGTCATTATCAATCTAAGTACTTTAATTAATGCCCGAATTGGCGAAACTTCTAAAAATGTAAAAGCTATTTTTGACAAAGCAATTCGCGAAAAAGCAGTTTTATTTTTAGATGAATTTGACCAGATAGGAAAAAGCCGTGATAGCGAAGACAAAGATGTTGCAGAAATGAAACGTCTCGTAAATACCATTATTCAGTTGATGGATTATCTCCCAAGCGAAAGTTTACTTATCTGTGCAACAAACCATTATCATAACATTGATACGGCTTTATTGAGAAGATTTCAAATAAGATTAAAGTTTGAAATGCCAAATGAAAGTGAACTGGATCTTTATTATGATAAAATTCTAGCACCTTTTCCCCAACATTTACAAGACATTCAGCGCAAATACACTATTTCGTATGCTGAAGCCAAAGATTATGTTCATACCACAATGAAGAAGCAGATTATTGAGGAATTAGAGCTTAGAAATAATTGAAAACACATATTAATCAATTAAAAAACAACACATTTACACAACAATAGCAAACATAGCCAACGGTTTCAACCGTTGGAGCGCAATATATTTTCGTAATAATTTTACGATGCGATTTCATGAAATATTTTCATGATATATTTCATAATACGTTTTTTAATGATAGCGTTTTCATAATACGTCTCCCACAATTAAAACCGTGTATTATACCAAAATTCATTGATTTCAGCATAATATATAAAAATTTATAAAAAAAACAGAGTTTAGAAGATGAATCTAAACTCTGTCAAAATAATTAACCAAAACAAAGTAATCTTATCTTTATCTGCGGCCTCTAAAACCGCCTCCGCCTCTAAAGCCTCCACCGTTTCTAAATCCGCCGCCATTAACTCCGCCGCTTCGCTGTAAATTTTGAAAATTTCGCGTTTGTGTTTCTCCTCTGTCCCTTGCAAAATCAGAATGATTAAGACCATCAATTGTATTAGGGTGACCTGCCTGACCAAGCGGTTTATTAGGTTCACCTAAAACCCTGTCCGGTTTTTGAACATTATTATTTTGAATTTTATTTCCCGCATTCTGAATTTTATCTCCCGAATGTTGTGTAGATCCTAAAGTTCCGGCCTGAGTCCACCCTCCGTTTCCGTTATTATAATGACTCCAGTTTCCGTTGGCATCTTTTTTATAGACATGACCGTCATGTCCGGCATACAGACCATTATCTGTACGCACAGTAGTTCCTCCACCTCTGTGATGTGTAATTACACCCTCTTTTCCACCTGAAGTCTGATAACCCATTACCGTTCCACGTCTTGTGGTTACATGTCCCGACTGCACCCAATCATGTCCATTTGACGCTGCAGAATGCCCCCATTGCGCATACGCATTATGTCCTTGTGACGTAGCACCGTAATTTCCTGTCCACGGATTGTAAGCATGCGCCACCGTACGACCGCCATACCAGCCTTGTACGCTCGCTGCACGACCATATCTTCCGGTGGCGGGATTGTACCAGGCTGCAGATCCTGCAGATCCATAAGGGCCATAAACCGCTCTTCCGGCTGCCCAACCGCCTGTCCAGGGATTATAAACCGCTCCAACACCGTACGTGCAAGGCCACGGACGATAAATTGGATACATTGGACCGTAATAAAAATATGGCGGATAATAAAACCCTGTTCCATAAGTTAATATAGCGCCAAACATGGCGCCAACGATAAAAGCACCAAAATAACCTGCTGTCGTACTGCTTTCTACAGTTGTCTCAGTAACATTGGTCTGGGTAACATAAGTAACATTGTAAACCGGAGAGCTTGGCGGAATGGTATAAATTTCTGTGGGAACTGAATTTGTAACTTTCCATGGACCATTTGGAGTTGTAGACATAAACCAAACTGCCTGAAAACACAGATAATACAAATCTCCAACCTTTATTACTTTTTCCTGCGTATTGCTTGCATATTGAAGCGACGTTCCTTCAATTGGCTTAAACTGTGGGGTTCCGTCATAATTTACTTTTGCTTTAGCTTCGGCGTCAGCTTTTTTTACGATTGCCGTTGTAGGTACCTGAGCCAATAGCACGGCATCAGACGCTTCCTGAGTTCCTGGTACCGATGGCAATACGCTTGCACGCGGAGAATCTTTTGGGATTTTTGCAAAATCGGCAGGTAAACTAGTCGTCGCATAACTCCATGGTCCCGTTAACTCTTTAGATTTAAACCATCTTCCCGATAGCAAAACATAATATTGCCCGTCTTTTTCATCGGCAAAAACATCATTATCCGTATTATCAATATACATCAATTGCGTTCCGGGAACTTTTACAAATTTGGGAGCGCCATTTACGGCAATAAGTTCTGCAGGTTTATTGCTAAAGAAAACCTCTAAATTTATATTTGCCGCCGGGGGCGGAATCATTTTTTTAACCTCATCAAAATTTTGCCCCGAAGGTAACTTACTCATTTCCTTTGGCAGGCTTTGTGTTGTTGCCCATTTTCCTTTTAAATCTGTGGCAGTAAGCCATATATTTTCAACTAATAAATAGTATTTTTTTGAAGGTTTATCAAAAAACAAATCCCAGTTTGTATTGACAACATAACTCAGGTTTGTTTTTTCTATTGGAGCCAAAACAGGTTCGCCCTGAACAATTAATAAGATAGACGGATTTGCACTGTAAAAAATCTCCGGAGGATCATTTTTTACAGCCACACCTTTTGAAGGATTGTTGGTACGGCTTAAATCGGCCATAACGCGATCCAGAGCAATTGGGTTTCCTCCTTTTGGAATCAACTCTTTGAATAATTTTTCCATTTGTGGCTCTAATTTTTCTTCAAGAGCGGGAAATCTGACGTCGGCAACTTCGAGATTCTTAAAAAATACATTTCTGGAATCCTTATCAACCAGTGTTTCAGCTTTCATAGAGGCTACTCCAAGCACTTCTTTGCCGCCTTTTGGGGTTAGAGAAAATGCTATTTGAGCCGAGATTTCCTTAAAATCTTTCCATTGATCAACTTGTGGCTGGTAATAAACCAATTTTGATCCATTGAGCGTTACCTCGCGCGGCCAGCCAATATCTGTTGCTGCAATTGAATCTGAGGCGGTTGATTGGATTACTTCGGCAAAATTTTCATCTTTTTTGTCCTTTTTACAGGATAAAACAATAAAAATAGTACTAAATGCCAGTATTATAAAAAGTGCTTTTTTCATAATCTACTTTATTCTTTGATTCTACTTGATTTTCAATTCTGGATTAGGTCTATTCTTTTCTGATAAGATAAATCAGTATTTCTTCTTCTAATTCTTTTGATAAATTTTCATATTCTAATTTATGACGAAAGTCTTTTTCAAACTTTTTCCTGTATTTTTCACTATTTGCTTTACTATTACAATACTCATCACACATGGTTTTAAATTTATCATCTACCAAATACAAGATCTTTAAGGATTCTATGTATTCGGCAAATTTCGAGTTATATAGTTCGTTGGGAAGAGACATAAATATGTTTTTGTTTTAATAATTAGGTTAGATTTAAATCCTCAAAACAATACAAACAGAGTCGAAACAATCGGATCAACACCTCATTTTTGGTATCTACTAAATTATAAATAACTCTTAAACAAAATCTTACAAATAGGTTTCATTCTATAAAATGAAACATCAACTATGCTATTTTGAAACATCAAAAAACGAAAAAAAGTCATTTTTAAAGATCTGAGCGTCTTCAAAATATATTTATATTAGCGTTGCAAATTCCAACAAATCAAAAGATTAAAATCAATTTTAATTCAAAACAACCCAAACAATGACAACAGATATTATCGAATTGAATGATTTTATTGTCTTGATTGAACATTCAAACGCCGAAAAAACATTCATCCAGAAATGTGAAATTGATGGTGATACCGTTGGATTTGCTTTTTATGGTTCGGGAAATGTCGAATTGGAAATAAAACACAACCAGCAAACCAAATATCTGACCAATACAACCGGTTTGGCGATTTGTTTTTTTGGAAATCAGAAAGTAGAATTCTCTCATAAAATTGAACCTGACAAGCCTCTGCAGTCGATTAGTATTTTTTCTAAACTAAAAAATATGCACCTATTGTCTCAGGCAGAAAAAGAGATTTTTGAGAAACATTTGCCTGATTTATTAGATCCCCAAGAACATTTTGTAAAAGGTCCTTCATTTTATATGACGCTCGACATGCAGCTTGCCGTTCAAAAAATCTTCAATACAACTTATACCGGAAATACGAGATTACTCTTTTTGAAAAGCCAGATAAACGAACTTCTTTCTCATTTTTATGGATTGTTGTCAAGTGATCAAAAAAGCGATTTTTCGGAAAAAGATAAAAACAAACTATTTCAGGCCAAAGAAATCGTAACGCACAACTATTCAGAACCGCCATCAATTACACAACTCTCTAAAATGGTTGGACTTAACAGCAACAAGTTAAAAAAGAACTTTAAGGAGTTATTTGGCATTCCGGTCTTCAAATACATTCAGGAAGAGCGACTAAACAAAGCCTATGAACTTTTGCAAAACACTGACAAAACAGTACAGGAAGCTGCCTGGGATGTAGGTTATGAAAGCCTTAGTTCTTTCTCCAATGCTTTCTTTAAAAAATTTGGAACGCGCCCAAATGACGTCAAACAAAAATGCTTTTCAAACAAATCATAATTCTTTTGCAACAAATGATTTAATTCATTACGCAACACCTTTGTATCAGTATTCACTTTAAAAATATTGATATGAAAACACAGAAAATTTTAGTTCTTGGAGCTAACGGAAAAACAGGAAGCCGTGTAATTAACCGCTTGCAAAACAATAAAAATGTCGAAATTAAAGTAGGTTCCCGTACTGCAAAAACACCTTTTGACTGGCAAAATCCTGAAACATGGAACGCTGTTTTAACCGGAACAGATGCCGTTTACATAACATTTCAACCCGATTTAGCAGTTCCTTCAGCGGTAGAAATCATTCAGAAATTTACGGTTTTGGCCGCAAAACTTGGCGTTCAGAAAATGGTTTTACTATCCGGAAGAGGCGAAAAAGAAGCGCAGGTTTGTGAAGAAATAGTAAAAAACACGGCCAAAAACTGGACGATTGTCAGAGCGAGCTGGTTCAATCAAAACTTTAGCGAAAGTTTCTTTTTAGACCAAATATTAGCCGGTTTTGTGGCCTTGCCAAGAGCAGAAGCACTTGAACCTTTTACTGATGCCAATGACATTGCCGACGTTGTTACAGCATGTCTTTTGCAGGATAAACACAACGGCCAGATTTACGAACTTACAGGTCCTGAACTATTAACATTCCCCGAAGCTGTGACTAAAATTGCAACAGCCAGCAATAAAAAAATTGAATTTCAGGCATTAAGTTTAGAAGAATATACGCAAATGCTACAGGAATATCAAGTTCCTGAAGATCATATCTGGCTGATTAATTATCTATTTGAACAGGTTTTAGACGGAAGAAATTCTTCGATAACAAATGACATTGAAAAGGTGCTGGGACGCAAAGCAACTGACTTTTCAACCTATGCAAAAGAAGCAGCAAAAACCGGAATCTGGAATGCTGTAATCGTCTAATTTTAGTCTGATGAAATATCTTAAAATTCTGCTGCCAGGTACCATTGTATGGCTTTGTGTAAGTGTTTCTTTTTATATTTTAAGCTTTGTTCCACTAATAAATGGTTCCTTTAAATCACAAGCTATAATAGTAATGATATTCATTGTATTATATGCAAATGAAAGTGCGTTATTTTATTATAAAAAAGGAATAAAACTGCATGGATTGCTGCTCGGAATCATAATGTCGTTAACTGCATTACTTTTAGACGCTTTAATTACAGTTCCGTTTATCGAAATTCCGAATGGAAGGAGTTACTATAGCTTTTTCGGCAGTTCCGTTCTTTGGATTTTAGCAAGCATAAATTCCATAACGGTTTATTGTTTTTGGAGGATGAAAATTAAATCTAAAGTATAGTTTTGTATTGGAAAATTCCTTTCAAAACTTATAAAAAAATCCAATTTTGATGAATTGGATTTTTTTTATTCAATATTTGATTATCGATTTAAGTGATAAAACATAAAAATCTGGTTTATAAGATACTTATGAAAAAGTTACACAAAAGTTACATTTTTAAATTCAGCATAAAAAGGAGAAATACGGCCTTAAAAAAACTTCCTTTTTTCTTTTCAGTTACTGAATCAAAATCTTAAGATAAACTTCACCTTAAATCTTCTATTTTTGTATCGAAAGTTTACCAAAAAAATCTAAATTTGGAAACCCTAAATTCACACAAAACATTATGATTTTAAAAAGAAGTTTTATTGCTTTATTTACTCTGTTGGTCGGATTGTTTTTTGCGCCGGTTTCGTACTCGCAAAATGAGTCGCCAAAAACAGAGAATCCGAAAAAAGAAACGCGTTCAAAATTATTTGAAGAAAGTGCCACCGACAGCGATTACTTAATGGCAATTGAAAAAGCAAGTGCCGTTATGGAAACTGCTTTTAACGATGCTGATTTTGATGGCGCCAGTCATCACTTGTTTGGAGATATTAAAAGAACCCAAAGTAAACTTGATTTAATTTTAAATAGTTTGAAAGGCGCGAATCCCAATGCGCGTAACCAGCAAATGTACCGGATTGTTCTGAAAGAAATCGAACAGGAACTGGAAGAACAGAATACTGCCATCAATTTAAGAAATGAGAATCTTGAAAAAATCAAGAACCGGTTTATTGAGCTCCGCAAGGATAAAACCCTCGTTACGCTGATTAAAGATACTATTCGCCGTAAGCAGTTTAAAACAGAATTTGCCAATCTTAGAAAAAGATATAAAGCTACAGACAGCCTGATGACTAAAAATCAGGGGATTTTGAACAATAACAAGCGACTAACTGTTGAACGCAAAATTGCCGTTTCAAATGCTTTAATTGCGGTTGACAACAAGCTTGAACAGTCCGGAATCAGCATGCGTAAAAAAGAATATCCGTTTTTATGGAGCATAAACGATTCTGTACCAAAAGAAAAAGTGGCCCAAAATATTGGAGCAAAAGTAATTATTGAAGAAAGTGTTGCGGCTTATTATCTAAGCTATCGCGCCGGCGGATTAATTACTCTTGCGATTTTGATGGGAATCCTGGGCTGGTACATTTCACGTAATTTAAAATACCTGAAAGAAAACGGACATGCACAGAGCTTATCACTTTTTAATTTCAAATATTTAAATCGTGGTGTTATCATTCCCGTTGCTGTTATTGGTTTAAATATTGCAGTTGTTGGTAATTTATATGCTCCGGCATTGTTTATTGAATTCCTTCACTTGATTTTACTGGGACTTCTTACTATACTTTTCAAAAATCAATGGTCGGGTGTTTCGATGAGAAACTGGCTTTTGCTTTTAGGATTGTTTTTTATTCTTTGCTTTTTAGATTTATTCATCGGCGTAGGCTTATTTCAACGCTGTTGTTTTATCGTAATTAATATTTTTGGCATCAGATATGGTTTGGTACAAATTAAGAGCTTAAAAGAGCAATTATACATCAAAGGATTTTTTAAATGGGCTACCATTCTTTTTATCGGGCTGAATGTGCTATCGATACTGCATAATATTTTTGGAAGGGTTTCAATCTCAAACATGTTAAGTTTAACCGCTTTCATTTCGCTTACGCAGATTGTAGCATTGAGTGTTCTTTTGAAAATTATTCTGGAAATTATTATTCTACAGATCTATACAACAAGAATCAAACGCGGAATTGAAAAGATTTTTGATCACGAAAATTTATCTGAAACGCTCAAAAAGCCATTTATTATTGTAATTAGTTACATGTGGCTTGTTGTTATTGCTTCTGATTTAAATATCTGGGAAACTTTGCGTACTTCTTTCGGATCTTTGCTAAGTCATCCCAATACCGTTGGAAGTATTACATTTACTCTTGGAAACATTGTTTTGTTTTTTATTATCATCTGGGTGGCTCATTTACTGCAAAAATATGTGGCGTACTTTTTTGGAGAGATTGATGACGAAAACGAAGAAAACATCAACAAAAGACAACATTCAAAATTACTTATCACCCGACTTGTGGTTTTAATCACCGGATATCTTTTGGCAGTTGCTGCTTCGGGAATGCCTCTGGATAAATTAAGCATTCTTTTGGGAGCGTTAGGTGTCGGTGTTGGACTTGGACTTCAAAATGTTGTAAATAACTTCGTATCGGGTATTATTTTGATTTTTGATAAACCAATTCAAATTGGAGATGTTATCGATATCAGCTCAGAATCCGGCCGTGTAAAATCAATGGGATTGCGTACTACTAAAATCAACGCGCCAAACGGTGCCGAAATTATTATCCCGAATGGTAATTTATTATCTCAAAATATCACCAACTGGACTTATACGGATAATTTAAAACTGGTTGAAATTTCAATCGAAATTACTGGAGAAACAACTCCTGAAGCAATCAATGAAACAATTAGTAAATCTCTGGAAAATCTTCCGTTGGTAAATAATAGCAAACCTTCGCAAATTTATTATACTTCAATTTCTGAAGGAAAATATAAAATCCAGATTAAATTCTGGTGCAGCATTTACAAAACTGAGGAAACCGTTAGTGGTGCCCGTCAGACTTTGTTTAGTAATTTTAAAGCTAAAGGATTAACTTTTTCAACGTAAAAACTAATTCGCTTAAATTTTAAAAAGCCGTCAAATTATTTGACGGCTTTTTTATTGAGCTGATTTGTGACTTTTAAAATATGCAATTTAGTTGCATTAAATCACTTACCACTTATCAATTCATTGATTTTCAATATGCTATTAAATCATAACTTTAAGTAAATATGTAATCCCTACGGGATATTTTATCGGTGTACATTTATTTTTTCTACCAATAGTTAACTCCTAGCGGAGTAATACTAACAAATAATACCTCGAATAGATAAAATATTATACCAAAATAATATCTCGGAGAGATTACATATTGGTTGAAAAACATATTGGTTGAAAACATATTGATAGAAAATCATTATTTTTCATATTGTTTTTTGTCCCGTTGGGACTACACTTTATGAATTAAAATTTCTCGGCAAATTCTTTTGCAAAATCTTCCAATTTAATTTTCCCATCAACAGAGAAATTATTACTTAAAAAATGCGCGGCAATTTTTTCGCTTCTTAACCCTGATCCCATTTCGGTGTACATATTTGCCATTTCTTCCGGTAATCCGGCTTGCATCATTCCTTGTAAAGATTGTTCATCTGTAAATTCAATCCATGGTAAATCGGTTTTACCAATCGCATTTCCTAAAACATTGGCAACATCATTTGGCGTACGCACATCGCTAATAATATATCGGATATTTTTTCCGGTTGTGTCTTTTTGCAATTCTTCGGCTGCAGCAGCTGCAATATCTTTTGGATGCACAAATGGTATTTTAAGACTTGCAGGATAATTAGCTCCAGTAATCCCTGCTCCTTTTATCATAGGTACATCGTTATACAAATTAGTAAGAAGAATCCGGCACGTAAAAAAGTCACAGCTGTATTTTCTAATCCGTTGTATATTTTTTCAATTTGGTGCAATCCCACGATCGGACCGGTTCCTTTTTCTAAATCGGCACCAATACTGCTTAACATTACAACACGCTTTACTCCTGCTTTATTAATTGCTGCTGCAAAAGCTTTTCCTGCATTGGCTGTATTCGAAATTACATTCGAACCTCCCAAATTTGGTGGTGTCATCGCAAAAAGGGAATCAGCTCTGGCAAAAGTTGACGCCAAAAAATCAGCATCGCTAACAGAACCAATTGCAGCTTTTGCGCCTAAGTTTTCGATATCCGATTTTCTGTCAGCATTACTGCTTACAACTGTAACATCATGCCCTGAAGCAATTAAATTTTGTGCCAATGGTTTTCCTATGTTCCCTAAAGAACCTGTAATTATAATTTTCATCTTAAATTGTTTTTTATTTATAGAAACAAAGGTATATTTGTACTTACTTTTATACAAGTACTTACCCTAAAGTATGCATCATGACAGCAATTAAAGAATCATCTACTATACAGGAAAACAAGCAATACGCCTTAGACACTTGTCCGGTCACTTATGTAATGGAAAAAATTGGCGGTTATTGGAAACCCATTATTATCCACCATTTATCGATTGGCACTATGCGTTACAGCGAATTAAAAAGAACAATTCCGGCTATAACCGAAAAAATGCTGATTCAGCATTTGAAACAATTAGAAGCAGACGGTATTGTGATCCGAGAAGCAAAACCGGTCGTGCCTCCTTTTGTAACTTACAAACTGAGTAATTCAGGAAAAGGTTTATTACCGGTAATTGAAGCAATGGCGGTTTGGGCATTTAAAGAAAAAGACGGCGATTTTAGCACCGAAAACTAACAACTAAACAAACTGGCTTCTTAATAATGGACTGCCAGTTTTTTTATCATTTCATGTGACATTGCATCGGCATAAACACCAAAAGCGCTCATTAAAACACCTTTTATATCATATTTAACCGAACTGATTCCGTAAACAATATCTTCATCTCCCGGATCTGTATCGCCTTCAAAACGAAAATAATACTCAATATTAAATTCTTCCGGCGATAATGACTGCTTTCCGTTATTATACAAAATACAATCTTCGGCAATATTGAAATCTTTTGTAAATCCTTGCTCGCCCAACCAGCGAAGCGCTTCTGTAACAGTATCAAATGATGGTTTTGAATTTGAGTTTTCCATTGTTTTGGTTTTATAAATTTTAATATTAAAAACCATACCGACCACAATTTTAAAAAAATCAAGATCAATATGGCTTTGTAACTGAATTAAATAATTAGCCTATTTCTTCAGAAATTTTATAAACTCTTCATTAAATTTATCTTTTTCTTCTACAAATAAAGCGTGCCCACTTTTCTCAAACGGAACTAAAACAGAACCTAGAATAGCTTTATTCATTTCTTCCGCCAAGGCAAATGACACAATTTTATCTTCTTTTGCATTAAATATTAAAGTTGGCACTTTAATTTTAGGCAAATCAGCTCTTAAATCCTCGTCGCGCAAAGCAATCAGAGCCTGTTCCATTGCATATGGCGAAGACTGCATTTCGATTCCGCCCAACCACGCTCCTATTCCAGGAGAAACAGATGTTGGAGACAAAGTAAAATAACCGCCAATGGCTGCCAATAAAGCCGGACGATCGTTGTTATTTAATTCTACCCATTTAGAGATGTCTTCTTTTGTAAAAAACGGATAAGGATAATCGGCTTTTTTAGTATGACAGGGCGCTGCAGCAGCAAATAAGGCCAACTTATTAATATGTGCGGCATCGTATTTTGCAACATAATGCAACGCAATTGCGCCACCCATCGAATGTCCGCCAATAGTTGCATCCTTAATATCCAATTGGTCTAAAACTGCTTTAATATCTGTTGCAAACTGATCGTAATTGTATTTGCCGTAAGGTTTGTCAGATTGTCCAAAACCTCTTAAAGTAATACCAATAACGCGATAACCTGCATTGACCAAAGCATGATATTGATATTCCCACATTGCATCGCTTAACGGATAACCGTGAATTAACACGACAGGTTTTCCTTCTCCTACATCTGTAATATGCAATCTCACATTAGGCTCAACTTCAATATATTCTGCTCTTGCTTTTTTAGTTTCAGCCTTTTCGGTTGTTTGCTCTTCTTTTTTAGCACAAGATGTTAGTAAACTTATTGATAGGAATATCAATAACAAATTTGTTATTCTGTTTTTAGTTTTCATGTTTGGGTTTATTAGTTTTCGAAAAGATATTTTTTAAGTTCGGCACCAGCATGAACAAATAATGATTTTGTTTGGGGAATATGAGCCAGCGGGTTCAATAATCCGAAGTCATGAATGGTTCCGTTGTAACGAATAGTGGTTACCGATACTCCTGCTTCGTCCAGTTTTCTTCCAAAAGCTTCGCCTTCATCACGAAGAACGTCTGCTTCTGCAACCTGAATTAATGTAGGCGGAAAGTTTTTTAATTGCTCCAAAGTTGCGTTAAGCGGCGATGCATAGATTTGCGCACGTTCTGCAGGATCTGTGGTGTACAAATCATACATCCATTTCATTAACGGAGTGGTTAAGAAACGGTCTTTACCAAATTTTTTATAAGAATCTGTTTCAAAATCAGCAGCAACAATTGGCCAGAACATGATAAGAGATTTCAATTTTGGGCCGTTATTTTCGATTGCTTTTAATGCCGTTACTGCCGTCATGTTTCCGCCAACGCTGTTTCCAACTACAGAAATTGTACTTCCGTCAACATTAATTTGATTTCCGTTTGCGGCAATCCATTTTGTTGCTGCGTAGATTTCGTTTACGGCTTGTGGATATTTTGCATCTGGTGTTGGTGTGTAATTCACAAAAATTCCGGTTGCTCCAGACTGAACTACTAAATCACGAACCATTCTTTTATGGGTTGGATAATCTCCTAAAACCCATCCACCACCGTGAATAAAGATAAAAGCCGGTAATGTTTTTGTGTTTCCTTCAGGCTCCACTATATTTAGTTTTATAGTAAACCCGTCTTGTTCGATTGTTTTTTCAGATTCCTGAATTCCGGAATAATCAACTTCTACAGATTTTTGTGCGCCAACCAAAACTTGCCTTGCATCAAGAGGTGACATTGACTCGATTGGATCGCCGCCGCCTGAATTTAAGGCTGCAAGAAAAACTTTGATTTCTCTCGAAATAGCTGCATCATCTGCAACATTAGGAATGGTAATTTGATTTGTACTCATGATTTAAATATTAATTAAGGTTTCATTGGTTTACATCCAAACCGCATACCTTAATTTTAATCAATTACAAATCAATTACTTATAATTATTTTAGTTGTTCTATTTTACGAAATATCATAGATTTACAATCTCTTTTTTTTATTATTGTAAACCGGCCAATTTTTAAAAACATCTGCTATTATTCCGAAAAGTGTTCTTTTTTAATGCCGAGTTTTTTCATTTTTGAAATCAGGGTTGTCGAAGGAATTTCCAGTTTTATAGCGGCTCCGTTTGGACCGGAAATTCTGCCATTGCAAATTTTTATAATTTTAAGAATGTATTCTTTTTCAATTTCTTTTAATGGTTTTACCTGAAAAGCATTAAAATTGTTCAACGCCAGAATTTGTTCACTGTCTGATAAAAAACTCACATCGTTTATCATTGCCCCTTCTGATAAAAGAATACTTCGCTCGATGCAATGTTCCAGTTCTCTGATATTTCCGGGCCAGGAATGGTTTTGTATTGCTTTTAAAGCATTTGCAGATAAAGCGATATTTTTTTTATTGGTATTTTGAGCATATTTATTCAGGAAATAAGAACACAAATCAACGATATCATCTTTTCGGTTTCGAAGTGGCGGAATCATTATCGGGAATATATTCAGTCTGTAAAACAAGTCTTTTCTAAATCGCCCTTCTGCCATTTCGAGCTGTAAGTCGCGGTTGGTCGCGGCTATAATGCGAACATTTATTTTTATGGCTTTTTTACCTCCAATTCTTTCAATTTCCTTTTCCTGAAGTGTGCGCAGTAATTTTGTCTGCATTTCCAGAGGAAGATCTCCAATCTCATCCAGAAATAAAGTACCATTATGGGCCAATTCAAATTTTCCGATTCTTTTTTCTATTGCGCCGGTAAAACTTCCTTTTTCATGTCCAAATAATTCACTTTCGATAAGATTCGCCGGAATTGCAGCACAATTTACCTTAATCATCGGCTGATTTTTTCTGGACGAATTATCATGAATTTCGCGGGCTACGACTTCCTTTCCTGTTCCGCTTTCTCCCAAAATTAAAACGCCGCTGTCTGAAGGCGCCACTTGATCGATCAGCGTTTTTACTTTTTTAATGTGAGCGCTTTCTCCAATAATTCCGGTTGTTTTTTGATGCTGATTTTCATTAATAGACTGAAATATCTTTTGAGAAGAGACATTCCCGTTATTTTCTATTTTGTGTTTGATCAGAATATTTGAAACCGCCAATGCTAAAGGCATCGACAAACCTTTAAGCAATCGGATGGCGTTTCTGTCGAGATTTTGTGTTTTTTTAAAGAAAAGAAATAAAACCGAAGGATTGTTTTTATGATACTGCAAAGGTATTGCTGCCATTTCGCGTATTCCCTGCAAATTTATGTTGGCTAGAAAAGAATCAGACTTTGTTTTTTTATTCAAAAAAATATTATCGAGTACAACAGGATCTGCAGATTGCATTGCAACATTAAAAAGATCATCCTGAGTATCGTACAATTTTTTTTCGGTTGCCCTGAAAATTTTCTGATCGTTGTGGTAAAACAAATAATATTGTTTTTCGATGCTGTCTGTTGTTCCAATCGCAAAATAATCAAATGACAATGCCTCTTTTAATTTTCCGTTTACAATTGGAGAAAGTTCGTCGCAGGCAGAAACATTGGCAAAACTGCTGCTTAAAGAAAGCAAAAGATGGTGTTCTTTTTCGCGTTCCTGAATTGATTTTAATACTGCTTCTGTTTTGTCCATATTTATAATTTCAGAAAAAGAAGTAAATTTAAGATCAATAATGATTTACTTAATCATCAAATCGTAATAAAAATAGATTTTCTGGGCTTGTTTTCTATATTTCTAGTTTTATGTCCTTTTCCGGTTGTGTCTTCTACCAGAAGAATTTCACCGGTTTTAAAACTTCTTTTTTCTCCCAAAGAAGTCTCAATTTCTACACCTCCGTCCAACAAAATGATATATTGCTTTTGCGGAGCGTTATGAAAATCATAATCGTATGAAGCCAGAACTTCTCTGAAAATTATATTTTTGACAGGCTGAGATTCTGAAAGAAATCCAATTTCGCCTTTATCCATAAGCGGAATTATCACCTCTTCAAAATGGCTTTCTCCGGCGTCATCGCTGTATATTCGGGTTAATGAAAACATATTGTACCGTTTAAAAATTAGTTTATTAAAAGTAACCTTGTTTTATGTTGAGTTTTTTCATTTTTGAATATAAAGTCGAAGGTGAAATCTTCAACATTTCTGCCGCTCCGCCGGGACCAAATACTTTTCCGTTGGCGGCTTTTAAAACATTCAAAATATGTTCTTTTTCCATATCTGCCATCGATAAAATTTCGGTATCATTTTCTTTTTTTATGGCCGGAACGTCGTTTGAAATATCAAATTCTGTAATTTCATTTCCTGTTGCCAGTAAAACACTTCGTTCTATCAAATGTTCTAATTCTCTAATGTTTCCCGGCCAGTCATACTGTTGCAGTTGTCGCAAGGCATGATCTGAAATTATTCTGATATTCCTTTTTGCTTTCTCTGCATACTTATGGAGGAAATAATAGGCTAAATCTTCTATGTCTTCTTTTCGTTCTTTGAGAGTTGGCAATTCTAAAGGAAAAACATTCAAACGATAATATAAATCCAGTCTAAATCTTCCTTCGGCAACTTCAAAGGGCAAACATCTGTTTGTGGCCGCAATAACCCTCACATCGAGTTTGATTGTTTTTTCGCCTCCAAGTCTTTCGATTTCTTTTTCCTGCAAAACCCTCAATAGTTTTACCTGCGAATCTAGTGGCAGCTCACCTATTTCATCCAAAAAAATAGTTCCTCCGTTGGCTTGCTCAAATTTTCCAATTCTAATAGTATCTGCTCCGGTAAAAGCCCCTTTTTCATGACCAAATAATTCTGATTCTATCAGGGATTCCGGCAATGCAGCACAATTTACAACTACCAGAGGTTTTGATTTTTTTGGCGATAAAGAATGAATTAAATGGGCAATTTTTTCTTTTCCTGTTCCGCTTTCTCCCAAAATCATTACAGAAGTTTCTGTTGGCGCCACAATCTCAATTTTTTGCATTAAATCGAGCAGTTTTTTGTTTTTGCCAATGATTTCTATCTTTTTATTTTCTTTGGATGAAGGTTTTCCAAAAGTGTCATTGTTGCCATTTCCGTTTTCTACACTGTATTTATAGCGTGCAATATCCAGCATTACAAACAAATCACGTTCTCTAAACGGTTTTACCAAAAAACCATAAGGCTGGGTTTCTTTTACGGCATTTAAAATAGAATGATTGGTATTGGCAGAGATGTATAAAAAAGGTATTTTTTTAGTTTCCAATTCCCAGGCAAGATCAATTCCCGTAAGGTTTCCTTTTAAAATAATATCGAGTAAAACCCAATTTGGTTTTTGTGCGTCAATCAAAATTCGGGCTTCTTCAACAGATGCTGCAATTCCGCAAACTTCGTAACCTGATTTTACCAGAATCATTTTTAAGTCATTTGCGACAATAAATTCATCCTCAACAATTAAAATTTTCTCCTTCATTATTTATGATTTGATTCCATTTTTCTTAAAGTTTAATGTAATCGAAAGTCCGTTTTTACTTTCAACTTCAAAAGACCCTTCAATTTGATTGCTTAATCCGTACATTAAATTCATACCAAGCGAGTTTCTATTTTTCAACTCAAAATCGGGAACACCTACTCCATTATCAGAAATGATAAGCTGGTATAAATTATCCTGTTTTTCTTTAAGCAAAATTTTCACTTCGCCTTTGTGAGTTTCAGGATAGGCATATTTCAGGGCGTTTATGATGGCTTCATTCAAAATTAAGCCTAATGGCATTGCCTGCGCCACATCTAAATCGACATGATCAATATCCAACAAAAAAGCAATTTTATGGTCTGCATCAAAAACAGATTTTAAATAACTTACCAGTTCAGGAATATACCAGTGCATGTCTATCGTAGATAAATTGTCATTTTGATATAGTTTTTGATGTATCAGTGACATCGCAAACATCCTGTTTTGACTGTCTTGTATAGCCAAAAGTGCATCTTTATTTTCAAGATAAGCCGATTGGGTGTTTAAAAGGCTAATTACAACCTGCAAATTGTTCTTTACACGATGATGAAGCTCTTTTAGCAGCCATTCTTTATCCAAAAGTAGTTTTTTTAGGCTTATACTCTGGTCATTTATTTTTTCCTGTTTTAAAGCTAAATCTTTATTTATTTCATTTTTAGAGCTATAACATTTGTAGATGATCACAAAAATTAAAAAAAGTAATCCGAGTATTATTACAACATGGTATTTTGCAGTTTCCTGATAGAAATTACTTTTTTTAAGGTCTTTATAATTTAAAATATCTAATGAAATCTGTGTGAAATCAAAAAAGAAAGAAGCTTTATTGGGTTTTACAATTGTTTTTTGAAAATGCTCAGTTTCATAAATAAAAACAGAATCGTTTAGGGCATTGGTTTGCATAAAAAGGTTTTGATTCGTAATCCAGAACAGGATCACGAACCAAAAATGTATATGAAATTTTTTAAGACAGCTTTCTTTATACATAACCTGCAGCTCTGTTATTTAACTCATAACTTTGTTTCCACCTTGATATGATTGTTTTTTAAATAGCAAAAAATCATAAAAATCCCCGGAATCAAAACAGGTATTAATCCCCATTTTTTTCCGGCAATGGCGCCTAAAAAACAGCCAAGTAAAAAACCTCCAATGGTTACAAATTGCTTTTTAAAACTTAACTGACTGTTGGCGTCCTTAAATTTTGATTTTAATAAAGCACCAATATCAAGCGCTGCCTGTGTAACATTTCCGGTCATCATGGTCGTTGGACCGTGGGTTTCTTTGCTGAAGATTTTACCAAAAGCATTTTGCAGTCCCATTGCAAAAACAATTAACATGGCTATGATATACATCGTCCATAAATTATCCATTTTAAGATAATGGAATAAAACGGCCAATAATCCGCTGAGTGTTAAAATGCAGCCTTCCCAAAACAATATTCTATATTTTAAGCTGGATTTTGACGCAATATAACCGCCAATTATTACTGAAATAATGAATATGGGAAAGGTTAATAATTTTATCCAGGCATAAATATCATTTCCGTTAATGACCTGATACGCAAAAACAATAAAGTTTCCCGTTACGTGGGCAGAAAATAAAGTGTCTGCCGCAACAAAAGTCAGCGTATCACAAAAACCGGCTATTGTTGTAAGCAGCAATGTGATGTACCAAATGCTTTTGGACTGTTCCATAGTAATATCTTAATATTTATCTTAAATGAGAGCGTAACATCCACGCCATTTTTTCATGCGTTTCCATCAAACCTGTAATGTAATCACTTGTTCCTAAGTCCTGATATTCATTGGCATAAACTGTAATATTTTCACGTAAGTGTATAATAATACTTTCATGATCTATTAAAAGTTCTTTAATGAATCCTTTACTGTCGTTATTTTCTCTTACTTGTTCAGAAAGATGTGTCAATTCCAGAAATTCTTTTAAAGTCGCCGGTGCATAATGACCTAACATTCTGATTCTTTCTGCAACGCCATCGATTATTTCGTCAATCTGGTTGTATTGTCCTTCAAAAAATAAATGTTTGTTATAGAAATCATCACCTTCAACATTCCAATGTGCTTTTCTGGTTTTGGTGTATAAAATGAATTCATCTGCCAAAACCTGACATAATGAATGTGCTATTTTTGATAAGTTTTCCTGCTTGATTCCGATTTGAGTTTGCATGATTTAATTGGTTTTATAGTAAATTTAAAATATAATGATCTAAAGAATAAGTACCTGCGCCCAATGCTAATAAAAACAACAAAGTAACGGTGTATATGTACGGAACATCTCTAACTTCAAGAGAATCTTTTCTGTGAACAACAAAATATCCAACAGCTGTAACGCCAATTGTTGGCAGAATAAACAATCTTGTCCCTAGACCAAGAATGATAAAAAAGGGCACAATAGTATCTGAAAACGTGGCAACCAAACCATTTAACTTTTCCGGCAAATGCAACGGATTAGGTACATGTTCGCGTTCTCCGTTTTCGACCCTGAATTTTTTCATTCCGTGAACCCTGAACAATTCAACAGCAATTAAAATTCTAAAAACCAATAAAGCAATGTTGTTGATGTCGCTTCCAACATCTGAATAAAGTAGTAATTTAATTATTTCCATTTTTTTATGTATTAAAAAGCAAAACAAGAACAGCCCAATGCGCCCCAAAAAGCGTTGTAATTATTGACCGGAACCGTACTCAGTCGTGCGGCATTATGATCGTGGGCATGAATATCACAACTTCCTGAACAGCAATGAATTTGTGCAGCATTATTTATAGTTGAATTTGATTTTTTCAACTTTAAATCAATGGCATTTTTGTTGTGCGATTCGGCGTGATAATAACCGTTGTAAATATTGGTTGGCGACCAGTCCGGAAGTATCGGGATTGACGGCGGCGAAAACGAAGAGAAATCCCCTTTTGCATACACAATTTTTCCGTCAACAACCGTAAGAACCGATTCTATGTTTTTAATATCTTCATCGTCGACTGTAAAATAATCGCGGTCCAAAACCACAAGATCGGCCAGCATTCCGGTTTCAATATTTCCTTTTTTATTTTGTTCCTGCGAAAACCAGGCACTTCCCTGTGTATAAAGCTGTAACGCAATTTCACGGCTCAAACGGCTTTCGTTATACAATTGCAAACCACCAACGGTTTTACCAACTGTAAGCCAATACATGGAGACCCACGGATTGTAACTGCTTACTCTTGTTGCATCTGAACCTCCTCCAACCGGAATTTCCATTTCGAGCATTTTCTTGATTGGCGGTGTGTTTGCAGCGGCTTTTGCACCATAACGATCTGTAAAATATTCACCCTGATATGCCATTCGGCTTTGGATTGCGATCCCGCCGCCCAAAGCTTTTACTCTTTCGATATTGCGTTCGTCGATCGTTTCGGCATGATCAAATATCCAGGGTAAATTATTGAACGGGATTTCTTTGTTTACTTTTTCGAAAACATTCAAAAAACGGGTAATACTTTCATTATAAGTCGCATGAAGTCTGAAAGGCCAGCGATTTGCAACCAATAACCGAATTACTTTTTCTAATTCTGCTTCCATATTTTCGGGAAGATCAGGTCTTGGCTGCAGAAAATCTTCAAAATCTGCTGCCGAAAAAACCAGCATTTCCCCCGCTCCGTTATGGCGGTACATATCATCGCCCTGATATAATTTTACTTCCTGGATCCATTCATCAAAATCTTCAAACTCTTGTTTTGGGCGCTGCGTAAATAAATTATAAGCGATACGAACGGTTAGTTCTTTCTTTTCATTTAATTCATTTACCACTTTATAATCGTCCGGAAAATTCTGAAATCCACCGCCGGCATCAATAACACTTGTGATCCCAAAACGGTTTAATTCTTTCATAAAATGACGGGTCGAATTAAGCTGGTGTTCGTAGGAAAGTTTTGGTCCTTTTGCCAGGGTCGAATACAAAATCATGGCATTTGGCGAAGCAATTATCAAACCTGTTGGTTCTCCGTTTGCATCTTTTTGGATCACTCCACCCGCAGGCGCCGGAGTATCTTTGGTAAAACCTATTACTTTTAATGCCGCGCGATTCATAAAGGCACGATCGTATAAATGCAATATAAAAACGGGCGTTTCGGGAGCAATTGCATTAATTTCCTCTAGCGTTGGCATGCGTCTTTCGGCAAACTGAAATTCAGACCAGCCTCCTACTACACGCACCCATTGCGGCGATGGCGTTCTGTCAACCTGTTCTTTCAACATTCGCATTGCATCTGCTAACGACGGAACTCCATCCCAACGCAATTCAAGGTTATAATTTAATCCGCCGCGAATCAAATGAATGTGGGAATCATTTAGCCCGGGAACGACTCTTTTTTGATGCAAATCAATCAATTTTGTTGCTGCATCACTATATTCTAAAATTTCGCTATCGCTGCCAACTGCAATAAATTTTCCGTCTTTAATGGCGACAGCTGTTGCGTTTTTATAATTGGTGTTGAAGGAATGTATTTTTCCGTTGAATAAAATTGTATCTGCTTTCATATTCAAATCCTTTTTGGTTTTTATTTCCGTAAACACTCTATTCAATAAAGATACCTAAAGTTTTAAACAGTTATAATACAAGTGCTTTACCATTTTTACTCTAATTAAATTTTACGATATATCGCTAATTTATGATGCGTTTATCATATTCAGCAATTGTTACTTAATATTGTGTTTGTTTTTCTTTACTGTTATATAAATTTTCACTTGCAATAAAATCAATCTTTAAAGCTTTTATTAATTCAAAATTTGACTGGATTTTTTACTAATCGTGCACTTTTTTAGTTTTGAAATATTTAAAAGATAATTATGGTCGAATTCTTGTTTACGAAAGGATATTAAACAAAAAATGACATAGCTTTGCTATCCTGTAGTAAGATTTATATCCTCTGAAAAAGCAAATTTATTGGCCTCAGAAACTATTTATGCAGTAGTAAATTAGAACTAATTACAGCATCCAACTATACCTTTTATGTATCATTTACTTAGAAACTGTTTTTTAATTTTTCTCTTTCAATTGAGTTTTACTGCCTTGTCGCAACCTTTATTAAAACAAGAAAGTGATAAAATAAAAATTGAATTAAAAACAAAACTAAATGATACCACACGTGTTTTAAAATTGCAAAAACTGAGTTTATATTATGTTACAAAAGTTGGCGAGGAAAAAGCCGATATGGACAGCAGTTATATTTTTGCCAAACAAGCTGAATTAATCAGTGACAAAATCAGGTTTTATAAGGGAAAATGGATGAGCCATATTTTGTATTCTCAAATATATCGCGAAGGCGGAAATCCTTTTAAAGGCAAAAGAGAACTTAAGAAGGTTTTTGAAATTGCGCGAAAAAACAATACTTCCTGGCTAGAAGGCGAAGCTTACCGGGAACTGACCAATTATTATAGTCTTGACAGCGAGATTGCCGAACGAATAAAAGTGGTCGAAAAAGCTTATCAGTCTTTAAAAAAAGGCGGTTCTAAACAACAAATTGCCGATATTTTACTCTATTACGGCGGTCATTATTTTTTTATGGGAGATTTTAAAGCGGCCCTTCAAAAATTTAATGAAGCCAAAGCTATCTATGAAACCATTGGCGATACTAAAAATCAGAATTTATACAGTCATCTGGCCGAAACGTATTCGAAACTGGGTTTGTATACCGAAGCTGTAAAATTTGGACTGATTTCTATAGAAATTGGGGAACAAAATAAGGATGTCTATTATTTGACAGAAGATTATAGCAATTTGGCACTTACCTATTATAAAATGGAAAATTATGAACTGGCGTTAAAATACCACCAAAAATCTTTTGATGGCAGTTTAAAGTTATATTCTGAATTTTTACCTTTTTACAACGCGAGTTATATTATTAAAGATTTACTGAAACTTGGCAGGAAAAAAGAAGCCAAAAATTTTTTAGATACAACTGTTAAAGATTTAAAAATAACGGATGGAAGAGATTTAATCTGGCTTCAAATATCTTATATTGCTGTTTATGATGATTTTGGCTGGTACAAACTGGCCGATAAATATTGCAATAAACTAATAGAGCTTCAAAAAGAGAATAAAACACTTTTGCCTATAATTTCGAATCTTGAAATTAATAACAACATTGTAAATCATTTATTTAAAACTAAAAATTATCAACTGGCAGCAGAATATCTGGATCGCAATAAAAAACTGGGTGCTTCTATCAAAGACATTAATATGATAATTAATGGTCATATGATGGCTTTCAAATTAGATTCTGCCTCCGGAAATTATATTTCGGCAATAGCCAATCTTAAAAAATACCAAAAAGCAAAAGACAGTATCTTTAATGATGTGAAATTTTATCAGATTTCAGATTTAGAGATAAAATACGAAACGGCAAAAAAGGATAAAAACATTCAATTATTAACGAATGAAAGTGAACTTCAAAAAGTTAAAATAAAAAATGATAAAGTAGTAAAACTTATTGCGGGTTTAGTTTTAATTTTAGTACTTATTATTACCGCCTTGATTTTTAGAAGTTATAAAAATAAAAAAGACACTAATAAAGAGCTCCAGATTAGTAAAAGCAGAATTGAAAAGAAAAATAAAATCCTGCAGAATGTTGTAAAGGAAAAAGAATGGCTTTTGAAAGAAGTGCATCATCGTGTAAAAAATAATTTGCAGGTGGTGATGAGTTTATTAAACACCCAATCTGTTTATTTAAAAGAAGAATCGGCTGTAAATGCGATAAAAGACAGTCAAAACAGAATCAATTCGATGTCGCTGATTCACCAGCGATTGTATCAGTCAGAAGGGCTTTCGTGCATTAAAATGCCGGAATATATTAAGGAACTTATTAGCTATTTAAAAGACAGTTACAACACCAATTACAGTTTTGTAGTTGATGTTGAATATATTGAAATGCATGTTGCGCAGGCAATTCCGATTGGTTTAATCTTGAATGAAGCTATTACAAATGCGATAAAATATGCTTTTCCAGATGAGAAAAAAGGAAAAATTACCATCACGCTAAAACATTTTGAGGGTGATTCTTTTTTACTTGAAATTGCCGATAATGGCGTTGGGATTGAAGGGGAAATTGATATTGAAAAATACGATTCGTTTGGTATGAAACTAATGGAAGGCCTTAGTAGAGATTTAAACGGAAAGTTCAGTATTACAAGTTCAAACGGATTAAAAGTGTCTGTAATTTTTGTTTACGATTATGCTTTTACGGTCAAATAAAATTAAAATATCCAATATAAATTTAACTAAATCATTACTATGGAAAATCAGGGTAAAATTAGAAAAGTAGCCATTGTGGGTTATAACCGAATTCCGTTTGCAAGGGCAAATACTTTTTATTCAGACGTTAGTAATCTACAAATGATGACGGCAACGCTTGATGGCCTTGTGGCAAAATACAACCTGAAAGGCGAATTACTTGGAGAAGTTGTTGGCGGTGCTGTAATCAAACACACCATGGATAATAATTTGATTAGAGAGTGTGTTATGAAAACGGCTCTTGATCCTGCTACTCCTGCATGCGATTTACAACAAGCCTGTGATACCGGTATTGAAAGTGCTATTTATATTGCCAATAAAATTGCTTTGGGTCAAATTGATTCGGGAATTGCGTGCGGTGTCGATTCTATTAGCGATATGCCAATTGCGGTGAGCGAAAAATTGAGAAAAATATTGCTGGATGCAAGAAAAGCAAAATCATTAGGCGAAAAAATAAAGATATTTTTAAAATTGAGACCCAAAGATTTAGCTCCGCTTGTTCCGAGAAATGAGGAAGCACAAACCGGACTTTCGATGGGCGGACACACGGAAATTACGGCCAAATATTATCAGATTCCGAGGGAAGACCAGGATAAACTGGCGCTTCAAAGTCATTTGAATATGGCAAAAGCATACGACGAAGGCTTTTTTGATGATATGATTACGCCTTTTAACGGACTTGAAAGAGATAATAATCTTAGAAAAGACAGTACGCTTGAAAAACTGGCAAAACTTTCTCCGGCTTTTGATAAAGTAAACGGAACCCTTACGGCAGGAAACTCTACTCCACTTACTGATGGTGCTTCGAGTATTCTTTTGGCGAGTGAAGAATGGGCAAAAGAGCATAATTTACCAATTCTTGCTTACATCACGCATGCCGAAGTTGCCGCAATTGAATATGTAAAAAATCAACAAAATTTATTGCTTGCTCCGGTATTTGCTGCAACAAGAATGCTTGAAAAAGCAAACTTAACATTACAGGATTTTGATTTTTATGAAATTCACGAAGCATTTGCAGCTCAGGTTTTGGCTACTTTAAAAATTTGGGAAAGCCCGGAACTTACCACAGCATTGGGATTAAAGAAAAATCTTGGTGCTATCGACAGAAGTAAACTAAATGTAAAAGGAAGCAGTCTGGCAGCCGCGCATCCGTTTGCAGCTACAGGCGGAAGAATTATTGGCGTTATGGCAAAATTACTAAACGAAAAAGGTTCCGGAAAAGGTTTTATTTCTATTTGTGCCGCTGGTGGACAGGGAATTACTATGATTATTGAGAAATAATTTTTTTTCACCATATAAGTTATATAAGAGAATATAAGTTTTATGGTGTACTAATAAGAAATATAGTTAGCAGGCGAATTTTCACGCGGATTTTAAAAAGATTGTAAGCAGATAATCATCAAAATTAAATCTGCTCAATCTGCCAAATCTGCGTGAAAAAATTTTTACCCTTAATTTTTGTTAAATAAAAAATCCAGACGTTTGTCTGGATTTTTTTATTCTTAAAACGAATATTCTTCAACGCTTGCTAATGCTTTTGGTAAAGCATTTTCGGCAAAATCAGGAATTGCAGTTCCTTCTACACGAAAAACGGTAATATCTGTCATTCCCAGAAAGCCAAGTACGGCGCGTAAATACGGTTCTGAGAAATCGTATGCTTTGTACGGACCATCAGAAAATATCGCTCCTGAAGCAATTGACAAATACACTTTTTTATTCGTTACCAATCCTTTTGGTGATCCATCAGCATAACTGAATGTTGCCCCTGCCCTTGCCACCTGATCAATCCATCCTTTTAAAACTGCGGGAATTCCGAAATTGTACATTGGTACTCCAATTACAATAACATCGGCTTCTAATAAATCTGTTATCGCTTCGTTGGAGTATTTAACAGTTTCTTGCTGTTCTGCTGTATGTGCTTCTGCAGGTGTGTAAAATGCAGCCAAATCCAATCCGCTCAAATATGGTGAAGGCACTTTAGAAAGATCAGATGTTTTTACCTGACTTTCCGGATATTCTGCTGCCAGTTTTTCCAGAATGGCGTTTGATAATTTAATGCTAAACGATGCATCTCCTTTTAGACTTGAAGTTATATTCAGAATTTTTTTGCTCATGATTATTTATTAATTTGTTTTATGATACAAACTTATATACATTTACTATCCCTTTTATAGTACTATCCCCGAGGATAGCGCTATCCTTGAGGATAGTAACGCAATTGGTATGATAAAAAACGACGAAATAAAAGAATTTGCCCATAGACCACAGGAATGCATGGCCGCATTATTGCCTGTAAGAGACGCATTGGAAGTTTTAAACGGAAGATGGAAATTACCGATATTAATCGCTTTGTCTGACAGACCAAAACGATTTAAGGAAATTTCGAAAGACATTAACGGAATTACCGACAAAATGCTTTCGAAAGAACTTAAAGATCTTGAGATAAATAAATTGGTAACGAGAACGGTTTATGACACGTTTCCGCCAACGGTTGAATATGCGCGAACCGAACACAGCCAATCGCTTACTCATGTGATTATGGCATTGAAAGACTGGGGGAAATTACACCGCAAAGAAATTATTGGGAAATAATTAAAAATTGAGAATCTTTCTCATAACTATCTCAAAAAAAAAGCGTTTCACTTCATATTTTTTCACGCAGATTTTAAAAAGATTTTAGCAGATGCACGCAGATTATTATCGAAATCTAAATCTGTTCAAATCTGCCAAATCTGCGTGAAATAAAAATCTAAAATCTTTGTTGTTTTAAACTCTCACACTCGTAACCTACTAAGATTGGATTTACGGGATGACAATATTGGGGTTACTTTGCGTTCAAGGGATTAAAATCCCTTGAACGCAAAGTAAATCATTCCTCTGGAATTTTATATAGAGTTCCGGAGGAACGCAACATATTGTAGGGATGGATTTTAATCCATCATTTGTAATTAGAATGGCCAATCTTTGCAGAGTTTCTTGCGGAGATTTACTTCGTCTGTTCGCTATCGCTTGAGTCTCGTTCCTCGGAATAACAAACTAGACAAAAAGACTCTTATGAAAACGAGTGCCCTAGCCCCGATAGAAGTGGAAATCCTTTTGTGGCGGGGTTCGCCACAAAAGATTGGAACGGATAGCGGGATTAGCTCCTGATTAAATTCCAAATTTCAATTCTAAAATCTACACTCTAAATTCTAAAATTTTTCTTAATGCGAAAATCCAAATGAAATACTTAGGATAATTATTCCGATGACAATCGCAGTAATCGTAACATACAGATAATCTTTCTCTAAAAGAAAAGAAAACAGCGAAAGTAAAACACGAAATACCGGCGTAAGAAATAACAATATTACTCCAAAAAAGATGATCGATTCTCCGCTTCCGTGAATGACTCCGCTGTAAACATTGGCAAATACTTCAAAAATATTTCTGTCGTTTTCTTTAAATACCGAATAATCTTCGATGTCGCTTCCGTGGTGCATCAAATAAACAATTCCGCCAACAAAAGCTACTGATAATGAAATCCATACACCGTAGCGCAATAAATTACCTATAATGGTTTGAAAATCTTTTTCTCCAAATTTTTCTTGTGTCATAGTTTTAGATTTTTCCATTAATTCCGTTATAAATCATGTTTATTGCCAATACAAAAATCAGGCAGGCAAAAAAGATGCGCAGTTTTTTAGGGTTTGTTTTTACCAATATTTTTGCTCCGGCCATGGCGCCAAATAATACACCAATTACAACCGGCATACAAATTCCGGGTTCGATATATCCTTTTTGAATATAGATTACAGAACTTGCCATTGCGGTAACGCCCATCATAAAATTGCTGGTTGTGGTAGAAACCTTAAACGGAATTCGCATAATATTGTCCATTGCAATAACTTTAAAAGCTCCTGAACCTATGCCCAATAAACCAGACATCATTCCGGCAAGTCCCATCATGCTGAAACCGCCAATTACATTTTTGGTTCCGTAATGTACAACTTGCCCGTCGTGTGTAGGATATGTTCCCTGCAGATGAAGTTTTTTTGCTAAAGGGCTTGATTCGAGAACAATATGTTCTTCTTTTTTTCTTAAAGAATTTATAGCCGAGAAAATTAAAGTCAATCCGAATAAAACGGCTATGAATGAAGTTGGTGCAATAGTAGAAAGTAATGCCCCGCCAACTGCGCCAATTGTGGTGGCGATTTCGAGAAAAATTCCCAAACGCATATTCGTTATTCCTTCTTTTACATATGCCGCCGCAGATCCCGACGAAGTTGCAATTACCGAAACTAAAGCCGCTCCAATAGCGTAATGAATATCGACCCCAAGCACAACGGTTAAAAGTGGTATGATAATTATTCCGCCGCCCAGTCCTGATAATGAACCTATAAAACCGGCTAAAAAAGCCCCGAGAATCATAATCAGGGTAAATGTAAGTACTGTCATGTGGTATATTATTTGGCTACTAATTTACGAATACATATTGGCTATTGCGGTATTATACTTTTCAATATTATAATAAAAAGCTCACATTTATTTTAAACTGCTTGTTTTTCAATTAAATAACTACAACTTAAAAATGCCTTAAAAATTTTTAAAAACGTAAAAAATAGGCATTTGATTACGAAAAAAACGATTTGATGATATAATTTATTAAAAATGAAATAAATACTGCATTTTGAGTTTAGAAATGCAGATAATCCGATTTAAAAAAAATCAGCAAAAACGATACTGTTTTAATTGTTTTACACTAATTTTAAGCCGCAAAAAAAAGTTGCGTTAATCTTATAAACCCCAAATTTACAAGACTTTAACTGTAGTAATTTTATTATTGATTTATAAAACTAAAATGTATGGTACTTTGTTTTAAAAGGCTTTATTTATTGTTGTTTTTATTTGTATCAATTGGTTTGCAGGCGCAAACAGTAAGTACAAAAACGCTTATTTCATCTTCATTTCACAGTTCACATTCTTCTATCATTTTTAATACTGCTGTAAGTACTTCTGTCAAAAACTTTCTGCTTGCAATAAATGAAAAACAGGATACACAATTGTTTATCATAATTACTTTTTTATCCCTCCTGATGCTGATTTCCGGGCTTTTATTTCAAACTTACAGGAGTTTAAGCGCACAACGTTTGTTAAACAGCAAACAAGAAGAAATTAATTCTCAAAAAATAGACAGTCTGCTAAAAGAACAGGAATTAAATCTAATTAAAGCCTGGATTGATGGCCAGCAAAAAGAACGTGAACATATTTCCCGGGAAATATACAATACGATTGGTAAAAATTTAGCTGCTGTAAAACTCCAGCTAAATCATCTCAATAATAGTAATTTGAGAAACATTACAAAGATTAATGGGCAACTGGAAGAAACTTATAAACTAGTACGAAACTTATCTAATTCTTTGGTTCCCAAGAAATTTAGTCCTGATAAATTTTGCGAAGTTTTAGAAACGTATATCATCAATTTAAGTAATGCGAGCCAATTAAAAATTTCGTTTATTGCTTATCCGAAAAAAGAAATCAATTCTGTCAATGAACTGATTCAAATGGAAGTCTTTAAAATAGTTCACGAGCTTTTAAACCATACAATCAAATATGCAAAAGCTTCACAAATCGAAATTCAGATTAACCTTATTGAAGACGATTTGTGCCTTTTATTTAAAGACAATGGCACTGAATTTCATACTAAAAATTATATGATGGGATTTGGTTATATTAATTTGGAAACCCGAATTCACAATTTAAAAGGTTCGTTTGTAATGGATTCTAAGCTCAAATCCGGAACTGTTATTGAAATAGAAATTCCGACTTTAATTGAAACATCAAACACAAAAAACAAATTTAAAACTGTGAAAGGTATCAATTTAAAGAACCAGCTGGATGACTTGAAAAGCAGGCTTTAAATACACTCTAATTCGAAATTAATTACAATAATTTACTTAACAAGATGCACTTCAGCTATTTTTTGAAGTGCATCTTATTTTATAACAACCTGTAAATTATGAAATTATGAAAGCCTTTTTGTGTAAATATTTAAAAAACATAGGAGGTAAATTTGTAATACTAATTATTTTAAACCTTATTATTATGAATACTTCAAATCACAGAACCAGCAGCACTACAGGTGCAAAAATGTCGGACAAAAAATCTGATATAAAATCTACTACTTCGAAAACCAATGCGAAGTCTGCAACAGACAAAAAAGCGAATTCTAAAAAAAATTAATTTCATAAAAATAGTATTATGAAAATAGAAAAAAGAGAAGATTACGGTCGTCGCGACCGTAATTTTCATAATTCAGAAAAAGTTACGATTAGCGCCAGAGAACGAAGCATACAAGAGTTTGGATATTGGGACCTGGAAGATGATTTGAGTATTTATAGCCAAACAGACAGCCATCACCCAAGATTTGCTAAAAACCCTGATGAAGAAGAACAAATTATCAATCAGGACGATGCTATTACAAATGATGAAAATCAGGAAGAAGCAGACCAAAAGCTTGAGGACTATTATGATGAAGAAGAAAATGATATTTATGAAGAAGAGGAAGAAGAAGACTTGTTTCGAGATGCAGATTTATCAGGAAATGGCAAATTTAGAGTTGAATAAAACTTTACCTTCTTTACGTTAAAAACATAAGAAAACCGTTAGCAAAAACTAACGGTTTTTTGTTTTTATAAAACTTCTTAAAGCTGAGTCTCTTCATAGACCAAATTGGCAACTGCATCTACGGCCTGTGCGATAATTTGTTCCGGATTTCCGTCGAATTTAAATCTCTTTGCTATTTCTTTATCCGGAAAAATAATATGTACAAAAATAGTTCCAACGGGCTTTGAGGGAGTTTCGCTTCCTCCGGGACTTGCTAATCCTGTTAAGGCCACACAAATATCCGAAGTAACAAAACGATGGAAATTCTGCGCCATTAATTTTGTTACAATGGCAGATTCTGCCGTATGTTGTTCGATAGTTCCCTTTGGTATCAAAAGTAAATCTTCTTTCATCGACACATGATAACAAACCAGGCCGCCAATTAAGATTTGTCCTGAATTAATAACGGTAGAAAATTCATTACACAGTTTTCCTGCCGATGCGCTTTCTACAAAACTTATCGTCCATTTTTTGTCTATTAGTGCCTGGCAGCACTGTATTACTTTTTCACTTGGCATATTATTGAGTCGTTTTAAAGTTAATACATGTCAAAATAATTTAGTTTCAGTTTACTGTAAATTACAAATTCGCTTCTCTTTCCCAAAAACGATGTTTGGCTAATGCATCAATAAAAGAAGCCGATAAATATTCATCGCCTATTTGATCGCTTACCAAAATACCAACGTCTCTAATGGGTTTTTCGGAATCATTATTATTAACAAACGGAAGTATTTCTATTCCCTGACCTTCGGCAGCAATAAATTTGCAATGTTTGTAAGCATCGGTAAGAAATTCTTTGACATCGCCATTGTTCCTTAAACTTAAAATTCCTTTTCCGGCGGGTACAAATACAGCATCAAAAAGTACAGAAGCCGCCGTTAGGTAACTTTGATCAACCGGAATTTCTGAACCTTCTTCAGAAACTATGGTTCCTAAATGCGGCGCTATAATTTTTACAACCGCTCCGGCCTTTTTTAAAGCTGTTTTCATATTGCTTACCGATGCCGCATTTACGTCATCTGCACATAAAAAAGCAATTTGTCTTGTTACAATAGAATCTTTACCGGTTTCACTTTTTAAAATACTTAAAGCATCAGAAGTTTCTGTGGGTCTTTTTACAAAAGTCGGCTCGTATTTATTTGGGTCGGCATCTGCTCCTACTCCATGATTAAGGGGTTTTTCAAGTTCTTTGGGAACTTTCAATCCTAATCCTTTGGCCACTTTACTTACCAAAATCTGATCTACACGCGAGAGCAAACCAAGCATTCTTTCTCTAATGGCAACTGTTTCTACTTTTCCCAATTCAAAAGTCAAAGCTTTAATAATATGTTCTTGTTCTGTATCGGTCTGACTTTGGTAAAAAAGCGTTGCCTGACTAAAATGATCTGAGAAACTCGCACTTCTGTCGCGAACTTTATGCGCATCGATTCGCTCGTTAAAACTTGCAAATCCCCCTTCGTCTATTTTTGCCTGAAACGGGCATCCTCCTCCTAATGAATTTGGGTGATAACTTACTCTGCCTGTTGCAATTTCCTGACGCATATGTCCATCACGCTGGTTATTGTGCATTGGCGCAATGGTGCGGTTAATGGGGATTTCATGAAAATTCGGACTTCCTAATCTTGACAATTGCGTATCTGTATAAGAAAATAAACGTCCTTGTAATAAAGGATCATTTGTAAAATCAATTCCGGGAACAACATGTCCGGGATGAAAAGCAACCTGTTCTGTCTCTGCAAAGAAATTATCGGGATTTTTATTTAATGTCATCTTACCAATAATCGTTACCGGAACAAGTTCTTCGGGAACTAATTTAGTTGGATCCAGTAAATCAAAATCAAAAATATGTTCGTCTTTCTCCGGAATAATCTGCACTCCTAATTCCCATTCGGGGAAATTTCCTGATTCTATGGCTTCCCATAAATCCTGTTTATGAAAATCAGAGTTTTTACCGGATATTTTTTGTGCTTCATCCCATAAAACACTATGGGTTCCTAATTTTGGTTTCCAATGAAATTTTACAAAATGAGATTCGTTTTTATCATTTACAAATCTAAAAGTATGGACGCCAAAACCTTCCATCATTCGCAGGCTTCTTGGTATTGCGCGATCGCTCATTACCCACATAATCATGTGCATGGATTCTGGCATTAGCGAAATAAAATCCCAAAAAGTATCGTGTGCAGATGCTGCCTGCGGAATTTCGTTATGCGGTTCGGGTTTTACGGCATGAATTAGATCGGGAAACTTCATGGCATCCTGAATAAAAAAGACAGGCATATTGTTTCCTACCAAATCAAAAATTCCTTCCTGTGTATAAAATTTTACGGCAAATCCGCGAACATCACGCGCCAAATCTGTAGAACCTCTTGAACCTGCTACTGTAGAAAATCGAACAAAAACCGGTGTTTTAATACTCGTATCGTTTAAAAAACCCGCCTTAGTATATTTGTCCATTGGTTTATAAAGTTCAAAATAACCGTGTGCTGCAGAACCTCTGGCATGTACAATACGTTCTGGAATGCGTTCATGGTCAAAATGGGTAATTTTTTCTCTCAGAATAAAATCTTCTAATAAAGATGGGCCTCTTTCGCCGGCTTTGGCAGAATTATTATTGTCGTTTATTTTAACTCCCTGATTTGTCGTGAGAAACTGATTTTCGGCATTAGATTTATTTATATCCAGATCTCTGTCCTTATCATTTGGATGATCTTGGTTTGGCGTGGAATTTTTCATTTTAAATGGGTTTTATATTTTTAAGTAGTATCGTGATTGATCTGAATTCATTTGGCCAAATGACAGTTGATCGCTTCAACAAAAGTAATTTACAAACAAAACCAACCCATTACATGATTGTTTACAAAGCTTACAATATTTAAACATTTGATAATCAAACAATAATTCATAATGTTAACTATAAAATAAAAAATGATAAATTAAGATCAAACTGTTAATTATGAAAATAGAATTGATTTTTCTGTAAGATGTTAAACCGATTTCGATGGTAGATTTGTAATGAACATTTTTACAGACCTGAAACATTCTGCACTGATATGAGAAATCTTTATCAATTAAAACAATTTCAAATTTTACTTGCTATGAAAAATGAAAACAATAAAAATTACGGACAAGTTGAACGTAATTTTCACCACGATGATACTATTACAGAAACACATAATGATGCTTCGGTAAAAGATTTATTTGATAACGATAAACTTAAATATCAGGAAGATGATCTTCAATATAAAGAAGATGACCTTCAATATAAAGATGAAGAACTGCACGACGTAAATCATGAAACAAATGATTTTAACCGAAACGAAAATATTCCGAATGAGGAACGTGTGATTGATGAAGATGATTTATCTACAAACGATGATCGTGAACTTAACGAAGAAAATCTGGATCAGGAAGTTGAAAAAGATGGAGATCTCGACAACAACGAAAATGAAAAACTAGAGGAAAATGACGAACATTTTCACGAAAACCATCCTCGCGAATAACATAATGCCAAAAAAATTGTAAATCGAAAGCCGTTACATTAAGTATGTAACGGCTTTTTGGTATGCGAAATTCTGTAAAATTAACAGAAAACTATATAAAGATGAAAAACAGGACGAATTGTAACTTTAAAAGATTGATTTCATACCAATTAAACTAAAAACATATAAACATGGACATTACAACTCAAATTGTCTGGCTTTTTATTCTTGCCATTCCCATATCGTGCATTGCATGGACTGTAACTCATGAAGAAATTTTTAAGGAACCGCGGGAATGGTGCGTAAAACGTTCTCAAAATGGCCGCACAATAATAATCAGAAAAGCTTTTTATCTTTTTACCTGCGAATATTGTTTTAGTCATTATGTCACTATATTTTTTATCGCCTTGTGTGATTATAAACTTTTAATTGATGATTGGCGCGGTTATCTCATTGCCGGTTTTGCACTGGTTTTTGTTGCCAATGTTTATATGAGTCTTTTTGGTTTATTGAGACAGGCAATTAAGAAAGAAAAAGTCGAAATCAAACAAATAGAAACGACTGAAGAAGAACATAAAATACTGTATTAAAGGTTAAAATATGGGAATTATATAACAATCTGAAAAAATTATGTAAAAACATGATGGGTCTCCCCTATATTTTTGTCGTAATCCTAAGAATAACCCCATAAAAAAATCAGACAATATGAAACATTTGAACTTAAAACTTATCTTTTTTATTCTTGTTATCTGCGTTGCAGGAATTAGCTGTAGCGGTCATTGTGATGACGAAGATTTGGTAAGAAGAGAAAAAGAAGCGAATATGGCAGCAATAAAACAAACAGATTCTCTTGAAGTAGATTAAAAATAAAAAAGCCTGTAATTTTTTACAGGCTTTTTCATCTTTGGGCATTATGGTTTTTTATTTGTATCAGTACCTGTTCCTAAACCGCCGTCAGAACCAGATCCTGTGCCTCCTGTTCCTGTACTATCTCTACGTGTGGTAGAATTAGGAGTAGAAGGACTTGTAGTTTTAGACTTATCTGTATGCTGCTTATGGGCAGGATCGTTTTTATAAGTCGTTGTACTCTTTTTATTCGTCTTCTGTACGGTTGTAGTATCGGTCGTACTTTTAGATTGCTTTTTTTTCTGGGTATCTTGTGCCATGGCTGCACTTCCTAGAAACATAATCATTGCACATGTTAAAAATAAATTTTTCATAATATTGATTTTTACAATTAATAATTTGATTATAAACTATCTACATTTTTGTATTTAACTTACATGTACAAATTTTATAAAGAATTGCAACACCTGCTTATATTTTAAAGTTTTCATTTTTATAAGATTTCCACTTCATACTCACCTTTTTTAATTGTAAAAGGATTCATACCTTTGATCATGTTTAATAATTAAGTTTTATGAATATTCCTGATAATACACGCCCAAAAAAAACAACCCAGGATTTTCCCGTAGTTGGTATTGGAGCCTCTGCCGGAGGTTTGGATGCCTTTAAAAAACTACTTAAAACCATACCTCAAAATTCGGGTATGGCTTATGTTATCGTACAGCATTTATCACCGGATTATCCTAGTAATTTAACCGAAATATTAGCCCAGCATACTAAAGTACCGGTTCATGAGATTGTTAATGATATTAACCTCTCTCCCAATCACATTTATATTATTCCGGAGAGCAATAATTTGATTGCCGAAGACGGAGTTTTAAAACTGCACAAAAGAACCCGCAGTGATAAAACAAACAAAAGCATTGATATCTTTTTTGAATCACTTGCTCAGGTACATAAAAGTTTTGCCATTGGGGTAATACTTTCCGGAACTGCTTTTGACGGTACGATTGGGTTAAAAAAAATAAAAGAATTAGGCGGCGCAACAATTGCGCAGGAGCCTGAAACTGCTGCTTTTAAAGGAATGCCGCAAAGTGCGATCGATGCCGATGTGATCGATTATATACTGGCTCCTGAACAAATTGCCTCTCAGTTAATCGAAATTCGCAAAAGTTATATTACCAATCACGCTTACAGCGAAGAAGAAGACATTCTGAATCAAATTATAAATCTGGTGTTTTTAAGAACGGGAAATGATTTTCGTCATTACAAACAGCCTACAATAAGAAGACGTATTGCCCGCCGAATGGTTATTTTAAGAAGAGAAACCATGCAGGATTATTACAATATTCTTCGAAATGACAAAAACGAACAGGATGCGCTTTTTAACGATTTCCTGATTCCGGTTACGTATTTTTTTAGAGATGAAAAGTACTTTGAAACCTTGCCAAATCTGGTTTTTCCGCAGCTGATTAATAATATCGTAAACAATAATTTAAGAATTTGGGTAGCAGGCTGTGCTTCCGGCGAAGAAGCATATTCGCTGGCAATTTGTCTTCATGAATATTTATCTCAAAAAAATCTAAAGGAAGTCAGAGTTCAAATTTTTGCTTCGGATATATCCGAAAAATGCATTGCAAAAGCCCGGGCAGCGTTATATACGCCTCAGGATGTGCAGCAAATTTCTGAAATGAGACTGCACAATTATTTTACCAAGAGAGACGGGCATTATCATATCAATAAGGTAATTCGTGATATGTGTATTTTTGCGGTTCACAATTTTATAAAAGATCCTCCTTTTGCGAGAATCGATTTGGTTTCATGCCGAAATGTTTTAATATATTTTGACCCGTTTTTACAAAATAAAGTGTTGAGCTCTTTTCATTATTCCTTAAAAGAGAAAGGCTTTTTATTTCTCGGAAAATCAGAAACCGCAAGCAATGCCCCAAATTTATTTGAAAATGTGGGCAAACATGAAAAAATATACACACGCAAATTTGCTCCCGGACGTTATGTACCCGAAGCATTTAAGCCTGCACACGTTAGTGCGCGTGAAAAAACGACGAACTACGATGTGAAAAATGTTCCGGAAACTGATTTTAAAAAAATAGCTTCTGATATTTTATTTTCAAAATATACGCCGGCAAGTGTTATCATAAATGAGCATTCAGAAATTGTTCATTTTCATGGAGACACAAGTCCGTTTTTATTACCTTCTCCGGGTAAACCGAATTTTAATATCCTAAAAATGGCACGCGAAGGCATTAGTTTTGAGCTTCGCAACGCACTTTTAAAAGTAAAAAAAGAAAAAGAAAACCTCATAAAAGAAAATATCAAAGTTAAGGATCAGGATTATCTGGCATCTTTTGAGATACTTACGCTACCTTATGATGATTTGCACCTTATGGTTCTCTTTCATAAAAAACCTACTCCTGAAATCGATAATGATGCCAAATTAAATGCAAGTGCATCTGATAAACAACGAATTAAGGAACTGGAAAAAGAGCTTAACCAGATGCGCGAAGATATTAAACGCGTTACCGAAGAACAGCAGACCGCTTTTGAAGAACTGCAGACTACAAACGAAGAATTATTAAGCAGCAGCGAAGAACTTCAGGCAATGAATGAAGAACTGGAAACTTCTACAGAAGAACTTCAGTCGAATAATGAAGAATTAATGTGTGTAAATGATGAACTTCTGGATCGTCAGGAACAGCTTATTTCGACACGCAATTATTCTGAATCGATTGTAAAAACGATTCGCGAGCCTTTGCTTATCATCGATAAGGATTTTATTATAAAAAGTGCCAATCCTGCTTTTTACAAATATTTTCAAACAACAGAAGCAGAAACAGAAGGTCATGCCTTTTTTGAAATTGGCGACTGTCAATGGGATATTCCTGAATTTAAAGAACAAATTTTTCAAATGCTGGGAGAAAAAAATACCCTTGAAGATTTTAAGGTTGATACCTTTTGTTCCGGAATTGGCAAAAAAGTAATGATGGTAAATGCGCGTAAAATTGCACATTCAAAACCGGAAGGAATGATTCTTTTGGCACTTGAAGATATTACAGATTTAAGTGTTACAAATGAATTGCTCAAAACTAAAAATGCAGAATTAGAAAGATATAACAAACAGCTGGAATTGTTTACCTCTTCGGCAAGTCATGATTTACAGGAGCCGTTGCGAAAAATTAATATGTTTTGCAAAAGAGTTTTTGATACAGAAAAGGACTTATCAGAAAGCGGCAGACATAATTTAGAACGTATTTTGTTTTCGGTAAACAATATGAGTCAGTTAATTACTGATTTGATCAATTATTCGAGAATTAATTTTATCGAAAAAGAATTTAAAAAGACAGATCTGAATTTACTTTTAAAGAAGACAATTAATGATATGAAAGATGTAATTGCAGAAAAAAATGCGATTGTGATTACAGATCCTATTCCGCAATTAAACGTTATTCCGTATCAAATACAGCAATTGTTTACCAATTTAATTTCTAATTCAATTAAATACGCAAAAGAAAATGTTGTTCCCGAAATAAAAATAAGTTCACAACAGCCTACAAATGAAGAAGTAATCGAAGTTGGAGGAAATCTGCAGACACATTATCTTAAAATTTGTGTTACAGATAACGGAATTGGTATTGCCAAAAATTATGAAGCCAAAATTTTTGAACCTTTTTACAGATTACATAATAGTGATCAATACATCGGCAGCGGTCTTGGACTAACTTTGGTACAAAAAATTGTCAACAATCATCACGGCTTTATAAAAGTTTCAAGTAAAATCAACGAAGAAACAAATATGATTATTTATTTGCCGTTTAATTAATTCAAACATTAATATTCAATAACATAAAAAAAAGCGGTAAACATAATTTACCGCTTTCTTGTTTCTAATTTTTTAAATCTTTCTGGCCTTTACTTTTGCCATATTGGGTTATAGATTCCGTTTTACTCCAATATTCGACTATAGTACGAATAACTTCTTTAAATTTTTCGTACGTATACGGATTTACAACGTAACTTTGTGTTGGCAGCGAATATACATCGAGCACAAAACACTGATTAAATACCGTTGTAAAAAACAAACAGGGACAATTTAATTCTATACTCAAATTTTTGTACGGAATATGAGCTGTTTGTTTATCATCCATATGAAGCAGTACAATATCTGCAAAAATTAAAAATGCTGAAACATCATGTGTTGTCAGATAATTATAAGCATCATTCCCCGAATTAAAGCATAAAATTTTATTAGAAACTCCTAATTCAGAGAAAATTTGTGTAAATAACTTACGATCTCCCTGATTATTTTCTATAAGCACAATAGGTCCCTTTTGGTTCATAATAGTTCTTTTTAGTTATAAAATAAGATCGAAAAACAATCTTGATTACTGCCCTTTTTGTGGTAGCAAAAATCCTTATACAAAGATTTAAAATTTTAAGAAATTTAACTTTACAAAATAAATTTGAAAAATTATATAATTTTCATCGCTAAATTTACGCAAAAAATTCCTACATTAAATTAATGAAATTTATACAAGTTCTCAGCAAACACAACTGTTACCCTGATAATTATATAATTAGAAAATTAAATTCTATAAAGAAAAAGCAAGCCTGCATGCTTAAATTTGAAAATACTAGAAATTTTAAATCGAAACGTCATGGTCGAAAAGAATTACGATCCGGATAATGACAATTGTCCTGAAAAAGATACAGTCGAGAATCTGTTAAAATCAAAAATAGATTCTGATAAAAACAGCCAAACGGCAAAAGAATTTAGACATGATACTGCAAATCGAACCTTAAAAGAAAAGAACGATTTGAAACACATAAAAAATTCAGACGATACTAAAAGATAGTAAAGATTTAGAAAATAAAATCTGATGGAATAAAATCAGACCTTTACAAATGTTAAATTAAAAAACAAAAAATCATGGAAAATTTAAATTTCATTAATCCATTACTACACGGAATTATTCCTGAAGAATTAGAAAACAAAGCGCTAAGTTTTTCTACTAAACAATTGGTATGTGCAGGAGTAGGAACATTAATTGCCGGTGCTGTCTTAAAAAAAGCAGGTCACCAAAAAACCGGAGCAATGATCGCCGGTCTTGCTTTACCTATTCTGGCAACTGCGATTTATAAAAAAATAAAAAAATCGTCTGACGAAAAAGCTGTTTCAGGATATTCTGATACTGATATTGTAAATGAACATGCATAATATAAATTTTGTACTTCCGGGTTTCACTTTTGTTTTTAGTTTTTAAAATTAAATAGCAGAATGACAACTGGGAAGTACATTTTTTTTTTAAAACAGCTTATAAAAAAAACAGACTATGAACCCATAAATACTTTATTATGTCACTTTCCAAATACAACCAAAAACGTAATTTCAAGCAAACCGAAGAGCCTGAAGGCAAAATTGGCAAATCTGAAAAAAACCTCATTTTTGTGGTTCAAAAACATGCGGCTTCGCATTTGCATTATGATTTTAGGCTGGAACTGGATGGTGTTCTTAAAAGTTGGGCCGTTCCCAAAGGTCCGTCGATGAATCCTGAAGATAAACGACTTGCCATGATGGTCGAGGATCATCCATATGATTATAAGGATTTTGAAGGCTCTATTCCAGAAGGAAATTATGGCGCCGGAAATGTTATAGTTTGGGATAACGGAACTTATACTACGGCCGATGAAGAAGCTGTTTCGGCCAGAAAAGCATTAAAAGCCGCATTGCACAAAGGACATTTGAGTTTTGTTTTGAAAGGAAAAAAACTCAAAGGAGAATTTTCTTTGGTAAAACTTCATGGCAAACAGGAAAATGCCTGGCTCCTGATTAAAAAAAAGGACAAATATGCCACGGATGAAGATATTTTGAAGAAAAATAAATCTGTTCTATCGAATCAAACTTTAGAATCATTGGAGAAAAAAACGGAAAGTGCTTCAGATAAAAATGAAACTGAAGATGAAGATATATCCGAAGAAGCTGCTCCCAGGAAAAGCAAAACAGCAAAAACCAAAACAGACAAAAAAGAAACTATAGGCTTTGTTTCGCCAATGCTGGCAAACATTGTCGACAAACCTTTTGATGATCCTGACTGGGTTTTTGAAAATAAATACGACGGTTACAGAACTCTCGCCACTATTACACCGGATGAAGTGCATTTGTTTAGCCGAAACGAACTTTCGTTTGATAAAAACTTCAAACCTGTTTTAAAAGAATTGGAAAAAATAAAACATGAAGTTATTCTGGATGGCGAAGTTGTGGTTGAAAATGATGCAGGAAAAGCCAGTTTTCAGCACCTTCAAAATTATCTTAAAAATGGCGAAGGAAATTTAAAATATTATGTCTTTGATATTTTAAATCTCGATGGTTTTCCTACTGTCGATTTAACTTTACTTGAGCGAAAAGAACTTCTAAAAATGCTATTGGAAAAGTATTCTTTTTCGAATGTTTTTTATTCTGAACATACTGTCGAAAACGGACTTAAAAGCTTAGAAATTGCTACAAAAAACAATAGCGAAGGTATAATGGCAAAAAAAGCTAATAGTACTTATTTGGTTGGAAAAAGAAGCAATAACTGGCTTAAAATAAAAATTGCACAGCAGGAAGAAGCTGTAATAATCGGAATTACTGAACCTAAAAATTCCCGCAGTTACTTTGGTGCCTTGCTTTTGGGACAATATTACGGTAAAAGACTGGAATATATTGGCAAATGTGGAACCGGATTTACTGAGGAAGTCCTGAAAGATTTGTACACGAAATTTAAACCCCATTTTATTAAGGAATCTCCGGTTGTACAAAAAATAAAACTTCGGGATAAGATACAATGGTTAAAACCAAAATTTGTCTGCCAGGTTAAATTTACAGAATGGACGGATGATATGCGATTAAGACATCCCGTTTATCTGGGCTTGAGAGTGGATAAAAAAGCAAGTGAAGTTTTTTTGACTTCAAAAACCAAAACTTTAAATACAGAAGTTATGAAGACTAAAGAAAAACCAGAAACGACCAAAGAACAAGTGGAGACGAACAAAGAAAAAGATTATGATTTGAAAGTGGGCTCAAAAACGCTTCATCTTACCAATCAAGACAAAATATATTTTCCTGAAAGCGGAATTACAAAGGGCGAAATTGTGCAATATTATAATGAAGTTGCTGATTTCATTTTACCGTATTTAAAAGATCGTCCGCAATCTATGAATCGCTTTCCTAACGGAATTGATGCGCCAAGTTTTTATCAGAAAGATGTTGATGTGGATAAAATTCCATCGTGGTTAAAAACCAAAAAAGTATATTCAGAATCAAATGATGAACATCTGGATTATTTGATTTGCAATGACAAAGCGACTTTGCTTTATATGGCAAATTTAGGCTGTATCGATATAAATCCGTGGAATTCA
The DNA here is from genome assembly GCF_033657265.1 of Flavobacterium sp. MMLR14_040. Lineage (NCBI taxonomy): Bacteria > Pseudomonadati > Bacteroidota > Flavobacteriia > Flavobacteriales > Flavobacteriaceae > Flavobacterium > Flavobacterium sp. MMLR14_040. The sequence goes on from NZ_JAWVWO010000006.1 coordinate 70,731, forward strand.
ACCATCAAACAAATTGAAAATCCGGATTGGCTCGTAATCGATATTGATCCTTCAAAAGACAAATTTGAAGAAGTTGTACAAACTGCCTTAACCGTAAAAGAGGTCATGGATGAATTTGAAACCGAATGCTATTGCAAAACTTCGGGAGCTTCGGGCTTACATGTATATATTCCGCTTGGAGCGAAATACGATTACGATTCGATTAAAATTTTCGCACAATTGGTGGCAACAGAAATTCAAAAACGAATTCCCGAAATTACTTCTCTGGAACGAAGCATCAAAAAAAGAAACAATAAAATTTATGTAGATTATCTTCAAAATCGCCGCGGACAAACTTTGGCTGCGCCCTACTCTGTTCGCCCTGTTCCCGGAGCGCAGGTTTCAACGCCTTTAGAATGGAGCGAAGTAACTCCAAAATTGCATCCGTCACAATTTACCATTAAAAATGTCTTGCCAAGATTTGAGAAAAAAGGCGATTTATGGGCACCTGTTTTAGGCAAGGGAGCTAATATCCAGAAAATCATTAAAAATTATGGATTGGGAGTTAAGGGTTAGTTATGAATTATGAGTTTTGAGTTTTGAGTTTTGAGTTTTGAGTTTTGAGTTTTGAGTTTTGAGTTTTGAGTTTTGAGTTTTGAGTTTTGAGTTAGAAATGTCATATATAAAAAAGAGACAAAAGTCTATATAGACTTTTGTCTCTTTTTTATTTTTAATCATTAACGATAAACGATAACTTATAACTCCTAACCCATAACTCAAAACTCATAATTCATAACTCAAAACTTTTTAAGACGATTTTTTCTTCTCTAAACTTGCTTTCAACATGTCTAATAAATCATCACTTTGTTTATGAACCACTTTGAGTTCTGGTGCTTTTACTTTTTTGCCTTTTGCTTTATTCTTAATTATTTTGAGGAGCTTATCTGTATATTCATCTTTAAAATTACTAATATCAAACTTCTCAGTAAGCTGATCGATTAGTTTTTCGGCCATATCCATTTCTTTTGTTTTCTTTTTAGAAAGTGCAGGAACTTTAAGTTCTTCTGTACTTCTAACTTCCTGTTCAAAACGAATTCGGTTTAAAAGAATCACATTTTTATAAGGCTTTAAAATAGCCAGGCTTTCTTTATTTCGCAAAACAAAACTCGTTACCCCAACTTTTCCGCTGGCTGCCAGCGCATCACGAAGTAAACCATATGCATTTGCCGCACCTTTATCAGGTTCCAGAAAATAAGGCTGTTCGTAATAAATACTTTCAATTTCTTTTTCGAAAGCAAAACTCTGAATATCTATTGTTTTGGTTTTAACGGCATCTGCAGCTTCAAAATCTTCATCTTCAAGAATCACATATTTATCATCAATTTTGTAGCCTTTTACAATGCTTGCAAACGTAACTTCCTTGCCGGTTTTTTCGTTTACACGCTTGAATTTTATATTAGAATGATCTTTTGCATCCAGCATATCCATATCAAGCGAGCTTTCCTGCACTGCAGAAAACATTTTTATGGGAATATTGATTAACCCAAAACTGATTGAACCTGTCCAAATTGACCTCATGATATGTTTTTTTAAAATTCAAATTTTTAAAATTCCAAATTCCAACTGCTTTGCTTAAAAATCTCAACTTCAATTTGGAATTTGGAATTTAATATTTTGGAATCTAAAATAATCTAGATATTTCCCTCAACCCAATTTAAAGCTTTATTGAATTCTAATTTTTTAAAGCCTTTAAACTCCCCCGGAACGATATAACTGAATCCGTTTGTGAAAGAAATAATCTCTTCAGAATCTGAAACAATAGCGGCCCTGTTCCATTTTCCCAAATGTTTGAGTCCGATCATGGCATCCTGAAGCCAGGCGCCTGCGGTAAAATTTTCCAGATCAGTATCTAAAACCAATAAAAAATTGATTTCGTTTAATTGCTTTACCAGTTTCTCTACAGCCGGAACTACTACTCTTTGAAAATCTTCTTTAGTTACTTCTGCCAATGCTCTAAAAGCAGCAACATTATCTGTTGTATCAATTTGATGTATCATTTTTTCTTTAATTAAATTATGGTAATTTTTAATTCAGTCAATTTTATAAATGCTGATTTTTTAAAGTTGATCAGGCATTTTTTACGTTGACTCAAATGTAAATCAGACGTCTGTTTTCTTTCTTATATTTTATCAGTTAAATTTTACAGAATATCAATTTATGAATCTGATTCAGTGATCTTTTGCGCTAACTTTTGATTTTTTCCGGTTACTCTATTTTTGAAAATGAGAGTACTTTAGGAAGTTGATAATGACCCAAAAAAACAATTAATCATGGAAAAAGAAAAACCAAAAAAATTTCCCGAACAAAAACAGAATTTGCCGGGAGATGAACATAAAATGACCCCACAACCTGAAATTATCAGAGAAAATTATAAAGGAAGCGGAAAATTATCCGGTAAGGTTGCTTTTATAACCGGCGGTGACAGCGGCATTGGCCGAAGCGTTGCCGTACATTTTGCCAGAGAAGGTGCTGATATAGCCATTGTTTATTTAAACGAAGACAAAGACGCGCTTGAAACAAAGGATTTAATCGAAAAAGAAGGTGGTGAATGTCTGATTATTAGCGGCGATTTAAAAGATGAGAAATTTTGCAAAGCTGCGGTAAAAAAATGCCAGACTCACTTTAAGAAAATTAATATTCTGGTAAACAACGCGGCTGTACAATTCCCTCAGGGCGAATTAGAAAAAATAACTTCAAAACAGCTTCACGAAACATTTGAAACTAATATTTACCCATATTTCTACATTACAAACGCTGTATTACCCCTTTTGCAGGAAGGCGATACGATTATCAACACGAGTTCGGTTACTGCATATCGTGGCAGCGAACATTTGGTAGATTATGCGAGTACAAAAGGCGCAATTGTTAGTTTTACAAGATCACTCTCTGCAATGCTGGCCAAGAAAAAAATACGCGTTAATGGCGTTGCACCAGGCCCAATCTGGACGCCATTAATTGTTGCCAGTTTCGATAAAGTAGCAGATTTCGGAAAAGATAATCCAATGGAACGAGCCGGTCAGCCCTCAGAAGTTGCGCCTGCGTATGTTTTTCTGGCTTGTGAAGACAGCAGTTATATTACAGGGCAATTTATACATATTAATGGTGGGGAAATTGTGGGCTAGTTTTTTGTCGCGAATTTGTTTGCAATGTTTTTTGCCACGAATTTCTTTGTAACTTTTTGTTTGTCGCGAATTTCGTTTTAAACGTTTGTTTGCCACGAATTTCACTAATTTTCTCGAATTTTTATTTAAAATATGAAAGCGGATATACTTAATTGGGTATATCCGCTTTTTTATGTTTGCGTTAAACCGGACAGGTTTTTTAAACCTGTCCGGTTTAAAGGCGTGACGTTATTTTGTTGGGCAATCGCCTTTATATTTTCCTTTGATGTATTCTGTAATTGGTCTTAATGATTTTTTTGTTTCTGGATGTCTTCCATTTCCATTTGAATTAAAAAAATCTGCTTTGTCTCCTATTTTTGCATACCATACAATTGCTTCTCCATCTGGTTTAAAACAAGTGGAAGTGTCACAAACAGATACCTTTTTAAAATCTAAAAGATGTTCATCATAATCAATTATTTCATTTGGATTTCCTTCAATTCCTTCTTTATATACAACTTCATAATGATCTTTTGACCACTGCATATTGTCCTTCTCAAAGAATGCTAAATAAATTGCTGTACCTGTACCTGTTAAACCAAAAGTAAATAGAATAGCAAATACGGTTCGTTTTGATTTTTTTAATAGCCTTAAAAGTCTTTCAATAAAACTTATTTTTCGAGGTGGCTCTTCTTTTATTCCAAATCCTCCTTGTGGCGTTTGAAATATAAATTCTCCATCATCATCTTCTACTTCTGGTTCTGGATTATCTATAGAGTCATTTTTTTTATAATCTAAAGATAAATCACTTGTTCTAAATCTACTAAAAGGTCGTGGTTGATAATCTACTAAAACAGCAGCAAGATCTACTTTATCCATTTCTAATGGATTTGTCTCTCCCTTATAGAAAGTCTCAATTGGTCTAAATTTATTTTTCTGCGCCTTAAATCCATTTTTATTATTAATATCAAAAGGCAAACCTAATAAAGCATTAAAAATGTTTAGATCAGTTTGATTCATCTTTTTCCCTTCGTATATCTCCCAACATAATTTACTGAGTTTAGATCGTGTTGGAGCACTCAAATAACTAGAATATTGGCCGTTTTTCACTCTTTCATATTCATTTTTAACAGCTTCTTTGTATTCATCTTCTGTATTGTTGTACATACGCTATAATATTTTTTAAAGGAATTTCAAGGAATTATAAGGAATAGTAAGGGGCAGAAAAACTATTTTGGAATTCCATGGAATTCCTTATAAACACTGGCTTGTAAGCGTCGCATCTTTGCGATATCAAATTAGTTAAACGTTTTAATCTGCAGGTTAAAAACAAATGTACAAAACTAGTTTTATTAACAAGTGAGGAAAACCGTAAAGCGGAGTTTATCCCGGGAAGTATAAATAAAATTTTATAGTTCTACTCACTTCACTTCCCACCAAAAACACGCATAGGTATTGTGCCTAAACAAAGATTCGGAACGATTCCGGACAGCCATACCTATGCTTAATTCTTAAAAATTTAATATCATGAAAAAATCAATTATATTAAGCGTATTCGCTCTTTTGAGCACAACTTTATTTTCTTGTACAGCAGACGAATTTGAAACTGCTGAGACAAAAACTGAAATAAAAAAGGATTCTATTCCAAATAATATACAAGCTGATTATCCGCCTGATGGACCTGGAGATGACCCGGTTAATATTACACCGCCAAAAAAATAATAGATAAAATCCTATAATCAACAATTAATTATTAAATTCGGGGAAAGTAACTGTCATGCTACGATCCCCGTTTTTTTGTTTTCTTCTTTTTATTTTTTTTATTTCCTGTAAGGAAAAAACAACCTTGGAAGTTCAGCCAAATCCACCTAAAAAAGAAGCTAAATTTCTGCAAGAGAAAGCAATGGAAAATTTTCAGAAAAGCAATTTTAATAGTTCTTTTTATTACTTCAACAAATCAAAAATAGCATTTGAACTTTCAAAAGATAGTGCTAATATAGTTTTCAATTTGCTTCAAATGGCCAATATTCAGCAAATAAATGGTGATTATTATGGCAGTAAAGAAACTTTGACTGAAGCATTGCCTTACGTTAAAAATGATAATAATTATATTGTTGCGATTAATAATTTTTTCGGAATTGCCGACAAAGAACTTTCTATCTATGATGATGCTGTTTTCTTTTACAATCAGGCTATAAAAGATTCTAAAGATGACGTTTCAAAGCAATCTCCCTTAAATAATATTGCCGTTGTTTACACTAAACAAAAAAAATACGAAAAGGCAATCGAAATATTAGAGTCAATCTTAAAATCAGGAAACTTAAACGACTCAAAATTCGTAAAAAGTAAAGCGCGAGTTATTGATAATCTTGGTTTTGCCTATTTTAAAAATAGAAATCCGGATAAAGGACTTCAACTCATGAACGAAAGTCTTCGATTACGAGGCAACGCCGAAGATTTTTACGGCAGTATAGAAAGTTATCTTCATTTAGCTGAATTCTATGCCAAAACCGATGCTAAAAAATCAAATGAATATGCTCAGAATGCGTATCAAATCGCCACAAAATTTCATAGTATCGATGAACGCCTGAAAGCGTTGTCGCTTTTAATTTCAAATGGTTCTGGCACTCAATATGCTCAAAAATACATTTCCTTAAATGATAGTATTACCAAAATTCGGAACAATTTTAAAAACAAATTTGCCAAGATTAAATACGATTCTAAAAAAGAGAAAGACGAAAACCAGAAACTGAAATTAGAAAAGGCAGAGAATTTACTGGCGCTTCAGGAAGCAAAATACCAAAAAATAGTCGGTTTTATTGGCTTTGTTTTTCTGGGAATCGTAATTGTGGTTCTAGTACGTTATTACAAAAATAAAAACCGAATTATAAGAATAAAAACCGCCTATGATACCGAAACCAGAATTGCAAAAGATATTCATGATGAATTGGCAAATGATGTTTTTAACGCAATCACTTTTACACAAACTCAACCCTTATCTGTAGAAAACACCAAAGAAACTCTAATTCAAAAACTGGATCATATTTATACGCGCGTTCGCGGAATTTCAAGAGAAAACAATGATATTGAAACCGGTGCAAATTATTCTGATAATTTAAAAGAAATGCTTTCGACCTATAACAGCAAATCTACAAACGTAATTATTAACAGCATCGAAAAAGTAAATTGGGATGCAATTGATGAAATAAAAAAGGTAACTATTTACCGGGTTTTGCAGGAATTAATGGTGAATATGAAAAAACATAGCCACGCACCGTTGGTTGCTTTGACGTTTGACAGCGATCAAAAATTTGTATTTATAAATTATGTCGATCGCGGAAAAGGTGCCGAAAAAAATAAAATTGTAAAAAATGGTCTACAAAATATGGAAAACCGTATTCTGGCCATAAAAGGAACTATTACTTTTGACACTGAACCTGATAAAGGTTTTAGCGTAAATATAAAACTGCCTAAATAAAGCCTATGTTTAAAAAAGTTATAATAGCCGAAGATCTTGATGCCATGAATTTAGGAATTCAGCAAGTCTTAAAAGATTTAAATATTGAAAATTTTCAACATTCAAAATATTGTGATGAAGCCTTACTAAAGGTGCGAAAAGCCATTCAGGATAATGAACCTTATGATTTATTAATTAGTGATCTTTCATTTAAAACAGATCATCGTGAAGTAAAAATTGCCAATGGCGATGAACTGGTACAAAAGGTTCGCGAATTACAGCCGAATATTAAAATTATAGCCTATTCTGTAGAAGATAAAAGTTATCGTATCAAATCACTTTTTGATAATGCGGGAGTTGATGCTTTTGTTCTAAAAGGCCTAAACAGCATTGAAGATCTAAAAAAGGCGATTAACTTACTATGTACTTCAAATGAAACCTTTATTTCTCAGGAAGTTGCTTTTGCTTTGCAGGAAAAAAACAATTTTGAAATCGATGATTTGGACATTAATATTCTGAAACATTTATCTCTGGGAATTATGCAGGATGATATTACCAATACTTTTCAGGAATTAGGCATAAAACCAAACAGCAAAAGCACCATCGAAAAAAGAATCTCAAAACTAAAAGATTTTTTTAAAGCTGCAAATACAGTTCATTTGGTTTCGATTACAAAAGATATGGGGATTATTTAAAATCCTATAATTCTCATTGTTAACTTTTAAGCTCCTTCGGGAGCTTTTTTTATTCCTTATATGCAAAAATTTTACGCGTTATGGTTTTCCGTAAAATACTGGTTTTTAATGGCTATACATTTGGATAATTAATTTAAACTAAAAACCGATGAAAATTAATATTCTCACGCAAGCACAATCGCCCTGTTCGTGCCTATTCAAAAAAAGAAATTACTTCTCGCTACGTTCACGAGCGGGACGCTCGCGCGACCAGATGATATATCAATTTGAGAAAGAATTATTAGAAACTGTTACACTTTATGAAACTGAATAAATCAAATATTATGAAAACAAAACATTACGCTATTTTAGGAATTGCTTTGTTCCTGACAATTTTAGCATTGACAAATCCCAACCAAGAAATACATAAAGAAAAAGTCAAAGTAAAACTGAATGAATTTTATGAAAAAGAAATGGCAAAAAATGATAATACATCTCCTAATCAGTTTTCGCAAGCCGGAAAATCAATGGGTATGATATTGGCAAAATCAATGATTAACATGGTTATTGATAATTCTATTAGCTCATCCAATTATATTCTTTTTTCGACAACAGATGTTACTTGGGAGGGGAAAACAAAAACTGTAGGCATAGGGGTTTTAGGAAATGTTTTTCTAACCTCAAATATAGATGATGCTATTAAAAAATAACTAAATAAAAACCAAATACTATGATAAACGATTTAAAAAAATTCTTAAATGAAGAACAAGATCCAAAAGCTGTTGAAAAGCTATTGGTAAAAGTTAATGGATTATTAACTTCGGGAGAACAAGTAGAATATATTGCTGTACAAAAAAAGCCGGCGATAAACTTATCTCCCGATTGTATCGCTTTAACCAACAAAAGAATCATCTTCTGCAGACCTAAAAATTTAGGATTATCAATGGATTTTCAGGATTACTCTTGGAAGGACATATTAGATTGTCATATGAAAGAAGGTATAATTGGTGCTACTTTTTCTATGAAAACAATCAAAGGAAATATGAATATGCTCGATTATTTACCTAAAGCACAGGCCAGAAAACTGTATCAATTTGCTCAGCAAAAAGAAGAAGAAATGATTGTTTACAGACGTGAACACGATCTTGAAAATAAGAGAGCAATTGCCGGGGGAGGAATTATTGTTAACGCTGGTGCTCCAATACCTCAAAACGTTGAACAAAAAGAAGATCCCTTGGAAACTTTGCAAAAATTGAAAAAGTTACTGGATAGTGAAATTATTTCACAAACAGAATTTGACACAAAAAAAACAGAAATATTATCTAAAATGTAAATTATGAAAAGTAAAACAACAGCAGCTATTTTAGCATTTTTTTTAGGAGGAATTGGAATTCATAAATTCTATTTAGGGCAATCAATTCAAGGTATATTTTATATCTTATTTTGTTGGACATTCATTCCAGCCATACTTGCATTTTTCCAGTTTTTTGGATTAATATTTATGTCAGATCATTCATTTAATGTGAAATATAATAATGGGTTTTAATTCTAAAATCCCGTATAACTACGCTATCTCAAAACATTCCTTCTAATTACATTTATCAAAAAATGCCTGTGAAATTTAAAATTACATTATTTGCTTTTGTTCTCTCCTTTTTGAGTTGCAAAAGAGAAATTCCGCCTACTCCACAAAAAATAAAATCATTCTACAAGGAGGTAATTACGCCTGATGACAGAAAAGTGATTACACCCGCAGAAGCAAAAACCTATCATGTAGACACAGAATATCAATACGAATACAGAACCGGAAACTCTGGTCATTATGAGTATAATTATGATGTAAAAGGCGTGAGTACCAAAGGTGATTCTGTTTACGGAAACATTAATGTTGAAGGTAAATACGGTGCGGGAATCTTAATGTTTGATACCATAAACGATATCGAAATTAACACGGAATGGATTGATTACGGAAAACTTAAAGCTACTGACAAAAATGGAAATGAATATTACTTAAAAGTTCAATAATTGCCAACTCCCAAACCTGCCAAAATGAAATATACTACAATCCTGCTTTTTATAGTTCTGAGTTCTTTTCGTCCTGTTGAAACCAAGGTATATATCTGCGGGCCAACGGGTGCAAAAAAATACCACTATAAGGAAACTTGTCGCGGCTTAACGGCCTGCCGACATGAATTAACTAAGGTATCTGAATCTCAGGCGCAAGGTTATGGTTTAACACTTTGCGGATGGGAAGACTGATTTGACTGTAGCTTTTTTTAAACTGTTATTGAGGACAAAAGGAAAATTTTTCTTTTGTCCTTTTTATTTGTAAATATTACATATCATTCTATTATTTAACACTTTAACAAAACATTAAAATTTATTTTATTAGAAAAATATTACAATTTAAAAGAAAATTTATTTAACTTTAACAATAATTAACATATGATTTCGGCTACAAAATCATAAACATTCTAATCTAAACCCAATTATTCATTTGAAATAAACTAGTTTTTCGAGATTGCATTAGCGCCTATTTATTTTATAGTTCTATTAATTAACGTTATAACACTAAATCAATGAAATACAATAAACTAATATTCGCCTCTTTATTATTTTGTAGTATCCAGATTTTCGGTCAGGTTTACACCGAAAAAATAGTTGGACAAAAAAATCAACAACTTAAAGACAGTCTTAAAGTAGAAGAATACCCTTATGCCTTACCTATCTGGGGTGAAAAAGTAGCTCAAAAAGGTTACAAACTGCCCTATTCTGCCGGACTTTCGGTTAATTATTTCTGGCAGGATTCTGAGATTGAAATCGATGGTCTGGAAGTTGGTTTTAATAATGGACCTCAATATAATTTAGATGAAATTGTACGATTTGATAAATCTAGTGTAGAAGCCGGAGCTCTTACCATTAGGCCTGATATCTGGCTGCTTCCTTTTTTAAATATTTATGGAATTTTCGGTAAAGGCAAATCAACAACAAAAATAAATGCGGGAATATGGATTCCTGACGCTGATAATAACTGGTCGCAAATAGCCAGTTTTAATACAAAAGCAAATTTTGACATCACTACTTTCGGATTTGGTATGACGCCTACTATTGGTATTGGCGGCGGATGGCTGGCTCTTGATATGAATATGTCCTGGAGCGACGTAAGCGCGCTGGATAAACCGGCTTTTTCGTATGTTTTCGGGCCACGATTGGGTAAAACTTTCCAATTTAATAAACACGACCAAAATATTGCCATTTGGGTTGGTGGTTTTAGGGTTCATATTTCCGGTGACACACAGGGAAATATTCCTTTCTCGGATATTTTTGAAGTAGAGGGTCTTCAGGAAAAAGTAAATAACGGGTTTGCAAAAGTGGATGAAAACCAAACTAAAGTCGATAATTGGTGGGATACTTTAACACCTGCACAGCAAAAAAATCCGGCCAATATTGCCAAACATAATACTGCAAACCGCGCACTTGAATCTGCAGGAAACATTTTAACTTCATTGGATGGCGCTATTAGTACAATAGATAATTCATCTGTTCAATATTCGCTTCAAAAAAGACCAAAAGATATGTGGAATTTTATTGTAGGATCTCAATTTCAATACAATAAACACATTATGTTAAGAGTAGAATGTGGTTTTTTAGGAAGCCGTACTCAGGTTTTAGGTGGTCTTCAATATCGTTTTGGACTTTAATCCATTCTTCTATGAAAAAAGGTTTGTTATTACTTATCGCTTTCTTTTGTATGACTTCGGCGCGATCGCAGGTATTAATTTCCCTGATTTTTGGGGATAAACTTAACTCGCCTTTTTTAGAATTTGGTTTGGATGGAGGTCTTAATTTTTCGACGATTTCTAATATGGAAACCTCAGGAACGGAACTGGGTTTTAATCTTGGTTTTTATTTTGATATTCGGTCAAAAAAAAATCCGGCATGGATGATTAATACCGGAGTTATTGTAAAATCGCCAATGGGTGCCCACGGATTGCCTGTTTATTCTTTAGATGATGCTAATCTCGATAATACGTTTGCAGGAGGAAAAGTCGATAGGGAAATTCGGTATTTTAATGTTCCTATTTTGATCAAATATCAATTCAAAAATAATATTTACCTGAAAACGGGTCCACAATTAGGGCTTTTGGCGAAAGCCTTTGATAAATTTCATCAGGAATATAATAAGGAAGATGTTGTTTATAAAAACAATATCAGAGACAAAATACATGTTATTGATGCCGGAATTGCTCTCGGCGCAGGTTATCATATGAATGTTGGAAATGGCTTAAACATTACGGTTCAATATTATTACGGATTAGTTCCTGTAATGAAAGGCGACGGACCAAACCAATACAATCGATCGCTGTATGTAACCGCCGGAATACCAATTGGAAAAGGAAAAGCTGCTCAAAAAAGAGCTGAAAAAGAAGCTGAAATGTATAAGGTTATTTTGCCTGAGGAGAAGAAAAAATAGAATATTTACTTTTTTATCATCCCGACAGAGGAAGGATCGCACTAGAAATTCCGTACGCATGATCAATAATCTTTGTCGAGTTTCGAGTGCGATCCTTCCTCCATCAGGATGACAAGATTGTGGTTACTTTACGTAAAAAAGCTTTGTCAAACTTTGAAAGTTTGACAAAGCTGAAAAAGAAAAAACCTGCTCAAATTAATGAGCAGGCTTTTTACTAAAAAAATAAACTAACACAAAAACTTAATTATAACCTTGATTTTGTTTAAACACTTTCTGGTCTATAACGGTTTGCGGAATTGGAAATACTCTTCTAAAAGGTTGAGAAGCAGCTTTTGCTGTTCCGGCCAAATCAAATTTGCCAAAACGGATGCTTTCCGGTCTTCTTTGTAATTCCCAATACAATTCGAAACCTAATTCTTTATACAATTGCTCTGAATCTAATGCTGTAAGTGCTTTTCCGGGAGCATTTCCGTATAGAGATTCTCTTTTTCTGCTGGTGCGTAATTTGTTCAAATCGTCCATTGCTGCAACTACACTTCCTTTTCTAAAATAAGCTTCAGCTCTCATTGCATAAACTCCGCCTAAACGAAACAACGGAATATCAACATTACTGTTACCGTTTCCTCCTTCGGGATCAAATTCGTATTTAAAAACACGAGCTCCCTGATTGATTTCGTTTTGAGCAAAAACAGATTTAGTAGGATCTGAAAAAGTCAATGATGGTGTAAAGTTCATTCTTGTAGTTGTACTTTTTTCCATAACCAAAGGAGAAACTTTAATACGATTACCAACCATTTCCAAAGATCCTGAAGCTAACAATACAGGTCCATATTGAAGTCCGGCCTGAATTCCTCTGTTAAAATGGAACCAAGGCAAAGCCGGGCTGCTTTTAGGTACAATGTCTGTTGCAGGAACACTCACATCTGTACCATCATTCATAAACCACGTTCCATCAGCATATTGATAATGTTGTTCAAATCTTGGATCATCATGATTTCCATCCCAGGATGCATAAAATTCAGGAGTTGTACAAGCTGCATTTGTTCCTCTGTTTGCAGCAGATGTTCTCTGGTTACGCTCCATACATACATAAGCAAAACTGTTTGAACCATTACGGATGTAATCTATTTTTTGAGAAATCGCAAAAATAAGTTCTTTACCATTCTCGTTATCTCTTGCAAAGTTTTTGAAGAAATCACTTTCTAAACTAAATTTCCCTGAATCGATTAATAAGGAAGTGTAATAAATAACACGGTCCATATCGGTTCCTGTGCTGCCTGTTACCGCTGCTTCATTAAAATTAAAAGTTGATCCTGCATTGTAACGATCTTTAAATACCGCACGATTCAAGTACATATTTGCTAAAAAAGCATAAGCAGCTTGTTTGGTAAAACGTCCGTGATGTGTTCTTTGTGTGCCAATGTCTGCCAAATCAGGAATTAAAGCTTCAACATCTGTAATTAATTTATCTATCTGAGTATCTGCTTTTAAAATTTGCAAAGGTGCATCTACGTTTATTGGATCTCTAAAAGGTGCTTGTCCGTAAAGATCTAAAGTCGTGTAAGTGTAATACGCTAAAAGTGCTTTTGCTTCGGCTAAAAACAATGCTTTTTCCGGAAAAGTATTTTCTTCTGCCGACTTAATTGCAGTCAAAGAACGTGTAATTCCGTTTGTCAATAAATCCCAGTTACTTACAATAATTGCATTACTGGAACTCCATGTAAATTCGTGCATGTCTCTCCATTTTCCACCATCTCCCCAGTCACTTCCGCGGGTTGGTAAAATAGCTTCATCCGTCGTGTATTCCTGCATGGCAAAAACGGCTCCGTGATCTGTAAAAGTTCCGTCACCCAATCTGTCGTAAGCTGCGGCAAGAGAACCTGCAGGATCTGTAGCGTCTGTTCCCAATTTTTCATCCAATACAGCTTCATCAAGATCTGTGCAGCTATTTAAGAGAAAAATAAAAGAGAATATTGTTAAAATTTTTATGCTAAAAAATGTCTTTGTCTTCATGATAAATTATAATTTTAAAGTTGCTCCAAAACTGAAAGTTCTGGACGTTGGATAAGCAGCGTAATCAATACCAATAGATTGGTTTCCACCGTTCGATTTCGGACTGTTGATTAACGGATCGTAACCTGTATAATTCGTAATTGTTATTAAGTTAGACCCTGTTACATAAAGCGTTAATCCGTTTAACCAGCTTACGTTTCTTAAATCAAAATTGTATCCTAAACGCGCTGTATTTAATCTGATAAAATCTGATTTCTCTAAGAAAAGCGTTGATAAAATTGGCGCATTTGTTGCATTTGCGCCAGACTCATAATATCCTGTAGCAACGTTTCTGTCAGAAGCCAAATTATTGATATTTAAGGCATTCAATCCTGTATTATTCAACAAATAACCTCCTGTCTGACCAATGATTGAAAATGAAAAACTAAAGTTTTTATAGGTCATATCACTATTAAGTCCGTAATAAAAAGTGGGTAACGCTCCTTCGATAATAATTCTGTCGCTGTTATCAATTTTACCGTCTCCATTTTGATCTTTAAAAACATTTCCACCTTTATCATCAAATCCGGTATGCTCTAACAAATAGAAAGAACCTGCTGCGTAACCGCTTTTATAAATATTAGCATTTACTCCGGATTGTCCAGGCCCTGAAATAGTTCCTGTTAAGATTTCTGAAACAGGTAAATCTTCAATTTTGTTTCTTAATGTAGCTCCGTTTACATCAATATTCCAGGTAAAATCTTTTGTATTTACTATTTTTGAACCTAACATAACTTCCAAACCTTTATTAACGATTTTCCCGTCAATGTTTGTCCACACTGTTGTTGTTGGTTTTAAAGGGCTTGACGGAACGTTTAAGATGGCATCTGTAGTTGTTTTGCTGAAATAATCAACAGTTCCGTACAATTTATCACTCCATAAACTAAAATCTACACCTATATTAGCTTGCGTAACCACTTCCCATTTTAAATCAGGATTTGCCGTTCTTGTTACAGAAACTCCGTTTACCAAATTCAAATCATCATACAAATAATATCCGTCAGGCCCAGATAATGAATAACTTGCCTTAGTCAATTTGTTTTGAACTTCCTGATTTCCGGTTTGTCCCCAACTCGCTCTCAATTTTAAATTGTTTATAGCTGTCACATTTTCCAAGAAGCTTTCTTTAGAAATATTCCATCCTAAAGCAAATGAAGGAAAGTAACCGTATTTGTTATTATCACCAAAACGGGTAGAACCATCGGCTCTCATCGAAGCCGTTAAAAGGTATTTATCGTTGAAAGTATAATTCAATCTTCCAAAATAAGACTGCAATTCATTTTCCTGCGCATAACCTGTAGTTCCTGACTGTGTTCCTGCAAAACCAGGATTAATAGATGGTTTTATACCAACGCCCTGAGCAGCAATTCCGTCAATACTGAAACTTGTTCCCGATTTTTCAAATTTTTGATACGAGAATCCGCCCAAAACCTCAAATTTATGTTTGTCCAACAATAAATTATATGTCAAATAATGCTCAACCAAAGAGTTTTTAGAGTCTAAATTATTCTGAACATATTTCCCTTTTGGATTCAAATCGGTTAAGTTTGGATAAATCGTCGTATTACGTTCAGCGCTGGAACGATCTACACCCACGTTTAATTTATATTCTAATCCGTCGATGATTCTAAAAGAAGCTTCAAAATTTCCTAAAACTCTCAACGTGCGCGTTTGATCCTCATAAATACTCAATAAATAAGCAGGATTATAATGCGCGTTCATGTTGAAGTTGGTGTATTTTCCATCAGCATCAAAAACAGATCTTGTTGGGTTTGCCATCAAGGTGTGTACAATTAATTGCCCGTTTGAACCACCATCATCACTTGTAGGAACTCCATCATCTTTCGTTTCACTCGCTGTAAGATTCACTTTTATTTTTAAACGTTTGTTGTCTAAAAATGATTCAGCAGCATTAATTCTACCCGAAAGACGTTTGAAATTACTGTTACGAATAATTCCTTCCTGATCCATTTGCGCAACAGATGCGTAATAATTACCTGATTCTGTTTGTTTTGCAAAAGACAAAGCATTGTTTGTAGTCACGGCACTTCTGTAAATTACATCTTGCCAGTCTGTGTTTCCACCGTGATCAAAAGCCGGATCTTTGATAGCGCCTCGGTACTGCTCTGCGCTTAAAACATCTAATTTGTGCGCTACTTTCGAAACTCCCATATAAGAATCAAAAGTTAAGGTTCCCTCCCCTTTTGATCCTTTTTTTGTTGTAACCAAAACAACTCCGTTAGAACCTCTTGCACCGTAAATAGCCGCTGCAGAAGCATCTTTTAAAACTGTAATCGATTCTATATCACTTGTATTCAAAAAGTTTAATGGATTTTTTGCAGATGATGCCCCAAAACCAACATTGCTTCCCGTTGGACTTACGTCATCGTTAGACAGCGGCATTCCATCTACAACAAACAAAGGTGTACTTCCGCTTCTGATAGATCCAACTCCACGAATCGTAACATTTACGCCAGCTCCCGGCTCCCCGCTTGTGTTTACAACACGAACACCGGCCACTTTTCCCTGAATTAAATTATCTACAGAAACGTTTACTCCTTGTTTAAAATTTGCTGCTTCAAGCTGAGTTACAGCTCCCGTAACATCTTTTTTAGACTGTTTTCCATACCCTACAACCAAAACTTCGCTTAATTCTGATGTATTTGGTTCCAGCTGAATAGTCATGAAATTCTTTTGTACACCAACTGTTTTGGTTTTATATCCTAAATACGAAACTTCGATCGTTTTTCCTTCTGTAACAGAAAGTTCAAATTCACCATCAAAATTAGAAACAGTAGCGTTTTTTGTAGCAGTTTCTAAAACTGTTACACCTGGCATTGGCACTCCATTTTCGTCAATAATTTTCCCTTTAATTTTAATTTTTTCTGCTTCAGATGTTGTTTTTACGACAACCGCTGTTTTCTGAATCAAAACCAATTTTCCATTAATATTATAATTGAAATTGGCTTTTTTAGAAAGGTCACTTAAAATTACATCAACAGCTTCGTTGCCATAATTTACTGTATAGGTTGTGTTATCTGCAATAATTGCTTGTCCGTAACTAAATTTATAGTCCGTTTTTTTACTTAGTTTTGAAAAGATAGATACTAAAGTTGCTTTTTCTATTTTATTTTCTACTTTTGATTTTTTAAGAATAGTTGTACTGTAACCGCTTTGAACGCACAGCAACGCCAGAATTAAAAAGAAAATTCCCTTTGGAAGATTTAAATTGATTCGTTTAAAATACATGATTTAAGTTATTGGTTTTTCGATACTTAATTATTAATCGCAGTTGTTCTCAGCAACTGCTTTTTTTTGATTTTAGTTCACTTTTACTATTTCGCCATAAACTTTAAATTTTAGGTTTGTGATATAATTGATTTGCTCTAAAACATTTTCTAATGTTGCGTCCTTCTTTATGAACACCGTTAACGGCGTTGCTAATACAAGTTCATTATCGTATTGAAATGAAACTCCGTATTTATATTGTAAAATGGTAATTACCTGTTTAAGTGTAGTTTGGTTGAGCGTTACATCACTCGCGTACCAATTGACCATAAATGATTTGTCTGCCAGTAGTTTAGTTAGTTTTTTATCTTCAAACAAGGCTTCCTGATTGGGAATCAGGTCAACGCTCTGACCATTTGAAGTAACATTTACTTTTCCGGTTACGACAATTACTTCGCATTTTGATTTTGACATCTGAATGTGAAAAGAAGTTCCCACAACTCTGGTTTTAATTTCGCCGGATGCAATAATAAAAGGATGTTTTTTGTCTTTGGCTACTTCAAAAAATGCATTTCCTTTTAGTAAAGAAACTTTTCTTTCGCTTCCGCTAAATTTTTCCGGATATTGAAATAATGAATTTGCTGCCAGATAAATTTTCGAGCCATCACTTAATTGGATAGACTTGGGGATGTCTGATGTTTTAAATGTTAATTGCTTTTCGATTGAAAAGTCAGGTTTGAAGAAAAATCCCAAACCGGCAAGAAAAAGAATACTGGCAGCGGCCATACATCTTAAATACGAATTGAAGTTTTTCTTCTTCAATATTCGAAGTTGAATTCCTTCATATATATTTTGAGAAACTTCAGTAGAATTTCCCATTACATTATCATCCCATTTTGAATTTTGATATTCACTTAAAGCAAAATCAGTCAGCAAATTTTCTTCTGTTTTTGAAGTTTTATTTCGAGAACTTTTATCAACAAGATATTCTAAACTGTGTTTTAATCTTTTTATCATAATACTTATTATTCCCTTTGGTGTAATTTTCAACACATAGGAACATAGTTTTTTGCTTACTTAAAGTCGTTTCACTTGCAGTAACAAATCATAGCTTTTACGTTTCGCTATGTGTGAAAAAACTAGTTTTTTAAAATTCTTCTTTTATTAGAAGAAAAAAATCTATGTTTCTATGTGTTAAAATAATTACACCTAACAGGTTTTATTATCTATAAGTACGGGAATGAAGAAATCGTACTATCCGGAAATATTATGAAACCATTAACAGAAAGTTATCTTAAAACTTTTGATGTAAAATAATGAATGGAGCAAGCCAGGCAAGGTCTTTCAGGCCTTCACGCAGTTGTTTTAATCCCGAAGAAATTTGATTTTTTACCGTTTGTTTCGATATTCCAAGTTCATCCGCAATTTGATCAATCGTCATATCCTGCATTTTATACATCAGCAAAACTTCTTTTCTTTTTTCAGGAAGCTTATCCAATAAAGAGTAAAGCAAATCCATCAATTCAGGATCGATCGTTGCAAAATGATCAATTACATAATCTTCGAATTTATCTTCCAGAATTGTCTTGTCGAACTTATTATTTTGGTAATGTTTAAAAACCTGATTTTTTACTGCTCTGAACAAATAAGGCTCGATTGCATTGATTTGGATATCATTTCTTCTTTCCCATAAATCGACAAAAACATCCTGAACAATATTCTGTGCCAAGTCTTTATCCTGAGTCATCGTATACGAAAAAGCCGTTAGCTTTTTCCAGTACAGCGTATACGTTTCTTCAAAAATTTCAGGATTCTTCATAGGTTATCTGGGTGGCATTTGTTGATGTAAAATAATAAAATGTTGAACCATTGTTTTTTTCCTGAAGATTATCTTTCAATTAAGAAATCAATACGTTTGTTTTATTAATACTACGTTTTTGAAATAAAAATGATAATTGATTTGCGATTTCTTTTTCTTTAACTAACACATAAATCAAATACTATTTTTAAATTAGTGTCATCCAAAAAAAGGTAATTTTCTTTTGCTGCGTCCTCAGTATTAATAATTTTACACTTAAAAATCATGAAACAAATTTTGTTTACATTATTTCTTGCCGGCGCGATTTCTAACGCTGCTCAGGCACAAAATGACACGCTAAAAATTAACCAATTACAGGTTATTGGTTCTCACAATAGTTACAGACATGCCATTGAAACCGATTTGTACAATACAATTCAGGCCAAAGACACTTCGCGTTCTCTAAAAGGCTTGCAATACACTCATATTAGCCTTACAGATCAATTAAATAAAGGTTTACGTAATCTTGAAATCGATGTTCAGGGAGATGCAAAAGGCGGAAAATATGCGCACCCAAAAGGTTTGGACATTGCAAAATCTCAGGAACCTTATGATCCAAATGGAGAAATGAAAAAACCGGGTTTTAAAGTTTTTCATATGATTGATATTGATTTTAGAACATCTTGTTACACACTTCAAAATTGTCTGGCAGAATTAAAAAAATGGTCGGACGCAAATCCTGATCACGTTCCGGTTTTTATTACTTTGGAACCAAAAGACGATGATAGTTTTTTAGGTACAAAAGCAGAGAAATTTACACCCGAATTGTTCGATGCACTGGATAAAGAACTTCGAAAAGGTTTAGGAAATAAATTGATAACGCCGGACATGGTGCGTGGAAAATACAAAACGCTCGAAGAAGCGGTTTTAAACAACAACTGGCCAACGCTTAAAAAAGCAAAAGGGAAATTCTTGTTTATTTTGGATAACAACGGAGCCAAAAGAGATTTGTATGCCTTAAATCATCCTTCACTAAAAGGACGTGCCGTTTTTATTAATGCCGAACCCGGAAAACCGGAAGCTGCAACTTTATTCCGCAATAACTCTGAAGATCCAACAATTAACGATTTAGTTAAAAAAGGATATATCATCAGAACCCGTGCCGATTCTGATACTAAAGAAGCACGCAAAAATGATTATTCGCATTTTGAAGCGGCTAAAAAATCTGGTGCACAAATCATAACAACTGATTATTATTTACCAAGTACGTTTTTCGATTCTCCTTATCAGATAAAATACGATGACGGAACTTATGTGAGGGTTGATCCTGTTAATGGAGTGAAGTAGTTTTCAGTTTCGGTCTCATTTTTAGTTTGTTGCGTGTATATTTTTACCGCAAAGAGCGCTAAGCTTTTTTTATTAGCTGTCTGTTTGCAGGCTTAAAAAGTTCGCAAAGCTTTATACAAAGCTTTGCGAACTTTGCGTTTTAAAAAATATTATAATTATAAATCTAGTTTTAAAATATAGCCCGCGGTTTCAACCGCGGGATCCCAACGTATATCGTAAAATAAATATCTGAACGTCCCTGCGGTTGAAACCGCGGGTTATATTCGCAAAAAATTCGCAAATATTTTTGCAGATAGCTTTGCGAACTTTGCGTTTTAAAAAAGATTATAATTATAAATCTAGTTTTAAAATATAGCCCGCGGTTTCAACCACGGGATTCCAACGTATATCGTAAAATAAAATCTGAACGTCCCTGCGGTTGAAACCGCAGGCTATATTCGCAAAAAATTCGCAAATATTTTTGCAGATAGCTTTGCGAACTTTGCGTTTTAAAAAAGATTATAATTAAATCTAGTTTTCAAATATAGCCCGCGGTTTCAACCGTGGGATTCCAACGTATATCGTAAAATAAATATCTGAACGTCCCTGCGGTTGAAACCGCAGGCTATATTCGCAAATCTTTTTGCAGATAACTTTGCGAACTTTGCGTTTTAAAAAAGATTATAATTATAAATCTAGTTTTCAAATATAGCCCGCCGTTTCAACCGCGGTATTCCAACGTATATCGTAAAATAAATATCTGAACGTCCCTGCGGTTGAAACCGCAGGCTATATTCGCAAATCTTTTTGCAAATATTTTTGCAGATAGCGTTGCAAACTTTGCGTTTTAAAAAAGATTATAATTATAAATCTAGTATTCAAATATAGCCCGCGGTTTCAACCGCGGGATCCTAACGTATATCGTAAAATAAATATCTCAACGTCCCTGCGGTTGAAACCGCAGGCTATATTCGCAAAAAATTCGTAAATCTTTTTGCAGATAGCTTTGCGAACTTTGCGTTTTCTAACCACAAGCTAAAGCAAAAAATCTTTACACCCTTCGGTTAAATTATCGAACGTTTTTAGCAACGAATTCACGAATCATTATTCTATAATCAAATAGAAAAAATTCGTGAATTCGTGGCTATTTTTTTTTCCTATTTTTATTATTAAGGTTGCTTCGTTCCTCGCAATGACTTTCTATAAACTTTTGTCTATAAAAAAAATCTGCATTAATCCGTTTAAATCCGCGTCATCCGCGTACCATTTTTGCTCATTTCAAACTCTTAACAGCTCCCGTTTTCAAATCAACACTAAAATGATCTGCAGGAACTTCATGCATGAATTTGTTGAAGATGATTAAAAATAATCGAAGTTGATTTTGAAGAGGTTTTTCTTTTGAAGTGTCTTCTTTATGATTTTCAAAAAACATTTGTGAGAGAACTTTGTATTGTTTGGCTCTTTTTTCGCCAACATCTGTCAAAGCCAGTTCATCGGCGCTTCTAAAACGATAAAAATCTACCAGAAAATCGTAACCTGTCCAGTTAAAATCTTCTTTTTTCAGATTGTTTTCTGCTAATATTCTATTTGTTTTTTGTTGTGATTCTGCCCATTCTTTTGCGGTACTTTCTTTATTTTTCAGAATAAAATCAAAGTCTTTATCGGATTGAATATTAGCCAAAACCAATAATTCTGAAGCAGAAATATGCAGGAAAAAATCTTTGAAAGCCGAAGGCCAATCATCTGATAAAAAGCGAAGGCGAACTAATTCCTTCAAATGAAAATCGGTAAAATCGTGGTAGTTTTTGGTTTCTAAAATGGCTTTGTTCCAAATGTCTTTGGTTTGCTGCGATTCTAAAAACTGATATTCCATTTTATACAAATCAAAAAGTTCGTTATACCCTTTCACTTTATCGATTGTAATCGTTTGAATATCTACAAGATTATCTTTTTGAATCGTTAATAGTTTATAAGCAGGAATATACGCCGCCAAAGATGGTGTTTGAATATTGACCAACGTGTTGCCTTTTGAGGTGGTGCGAATTCCGGTGTCGTTAATGTGCATGTGTCCGCCAAAATGAATTTTTAATCCCGCATCTGCAAAAGTTTGCGCTACTTCTTCAACCGGAACTCTGTTCAATTGCCATTTGTTTGGACCAAGCATTTCTTTTATTTGCGCAGAAGCGTCATCATTAAAATCAATCATCGGAAAATGACTAAAAGCAATTAAGGTTTTGCCTTGTTTTTTGGCTTGGGCCGAAATATCTTCGACCCATTTTATCAAATGTTTTTTATTCGAAAGCACATTATTATATCCGGTACTGGCTTCTGAATAATTTTTAGAATCTTTGGCGTCTGCAGTTGCATTTTTCTTCGGAATATAAACATTGCCGTCTATCGCCATAAGCCAAAGCCCGTCAACTGGTTCAACAACATAGCTTACGTCCGGAACTTCGTAGCCTGGTGCTACTTCATAAACTCTGTTTGGTAATTTTGCAGCTTCGGATGCTTTTTCGAAACTATAATTTTCAGCTGTATAAGTTGCAAAAGGTGTTGCCCAGAATTTGTATTTTTCATTAGGATAAAAACCAAAATTTTTCAATCCTTCTGTAATTCCCAAATAACCCATTTTGGCAATATCGGCTGTTATTACAACAGGCTGTTCAATAGTTAAATTTGGCTTATACAGGCCTTCTTTACTATAAATGGGCTGGCTTTTGCCTTCTTTGCCTAAAAAATCTTCTTTGCCGGATTCTTGTGCAAATGGCCCAACGGGATCGTGATTTCCGGTTGTAATGAAAAATTCAATGCCGTATTTTTTTCTGTATTGATTTAGAATCGTTTCTAATCCTCGCACGTGAATGGGCTGACCATCATCTGTATAATCACCTGGAAGTGCAACAAATTTTATCTTTCGCTTTGCGATATCATCAAGAGCAGCGATAAAAGCAAAATAGTTTTCATTGAAAATTCGGGTCGAATGCAATTGAGATGCCATTGTTCTCAATAAAGTATATTTTCCTGTTTTGGGATTTAAAACACCGCGATAATCATTATCTGAAAATTTCCCGAATAAATCCTGTAAATGCACATCTGATAAAAAAGCGATCTGAACGCCGTCGAGTTTGGTTTGTTTTTGCGCCGAAATAGTACAATTACAAAAGATAAATAGTAGAAATAGAACTGAATTTTTAGAAAGAGAAAATATTTTGGTAATCATAGGTTATGTTTTTGCAAATGGGGAATTAGAAAGCTTGGGGATTACTTTCATTTGCAATTTTATCGATTATAACTTAAAGTTGGTTTACGCTATTGTTATGGAAATGATAATGTTTAAGACGAGCCAGCCTGTAAGGTTTTCGAAACCTTGTAGGTTTGGGATATTAAGTAATATCTAAAAGTTTTTGGAAACCTTAGAGAATTGAAATATAATCACTTATCGATAGAAATTAGAAATTTCAAAATATCTTCGGTGCTTAAAATATAATCCGGTGTGGTATTTAAAATGGCATTAGAAGGCATATAAGGCATTTCTGCCGATTTAGGATCCTGTATTACAATGATTCCGCCTGCATTCTGAATGGCTTTTAATCCTTCTGTACCGTCTGTGTTGGAGCCTGAAAGTAAAATCCCGACTAGATTAGGACCATAAACCTCTGAAGCAGATTCAAAAGAAACATCAATGCTGGGTCTGCTGTAATTTACTTTTTCTGAAATATCGAGGGCAAAAAAATCATCTTTTTCAAATAATAAATGATAGTTTGAAGGAGCAACATAAATAAATCCGGGCATTAATTGCACTTTGTCTTCAATAAGTTTTACCTCGGTTTGGGCTTTAAGGGTTATTAATCCTTCGAGGGTTAAATCATCTGTTCCTCTTCGATGCAGGACAATTACGAGCGCAAAAGATGTGAATAAGGGCAAATCGGGTAAAATTTGTAATAGTGCATTCAAACTTCCTGCCGATCCTCCTATAATAACTACTCTTGTATTCGATATTATTTTACTTTCCTCCATATTTTCTCTTTCTCTAACTGCTTGTATTTAGTTGTAGATATCGAATATTTTATGGTTTCTTTGGTGCCGAGTGCCAAAAAACCCAAAACTGCTAAACTTGCATCAAATAAATTGATGACTCTTTTTTGTAAATCATTATCAAAATAGATTAAAACGTTGCGGCATAAAATAAAATCAAACTCATTGAATGAATTATCTGAAACTAAATTATGCTGCGAAAAAACCATTTTTTGGGCCAGTTCTTCATTGAATTTTGCAATGCCGTAATTGGCGATATAATAACTCGAAAAATCTTCCTGCCCGCCGGAATCTCTGTAGTTTTCTGAATATTCTTTCATCATTCGCAAAGGAAAAATGCCTTTTTTGGCTGTCTCCAATACTTTCGAATTAATATCTGTGGCATATATCAATGATTTATGCAAAAGCCCCGCTTCTTTTAGCATTATGGCCATCGAATACACTTCTTCGCCGGTGGAACATCCTGCATGCCACAAACGTATGAATGGTTTTGTGGCAAGCAAGGGCAATATTTCGGTTCTGACAATTCTATAAAAAGTCGGATCCCGGAACATTTCTGTAACGTTTACAGTAATTTCGTCGATTAATCTTTTATAATAATCAGAATCGTTTCTAACCTTTGATAAAAATTCATAAAAATTCCTGAATCCATCTAAATTGTAAACTCTATTAACGCGCCTTTTTAATGATGCTCTAGAATAACTTCCAAAGTCAAAACCATAATATTCGTAAATATCATTTATAAGGGTTTCTAACTCAATGTCTTCTATCATAACAATTTTAAATTTTACTTAAAACGTGCATCAATTTATCTACGTCTATAGGTTTTGAAACATAATCATCTGCGCCTGCTTCAAGGCATTTTTCTTTGTCGCCCGTCATCGCCTGGGCCGTAACGGCAACAACTAATGTATTTTTTCGTGACGGAATATTTTTTATAATCGGAATTGCGTCGTAACCATCCATTTCCGGCATCATCATATCGATTAAAATAGCATCGATGTGTTCGTCTGTTTTTAATAATCGTATTGCCTCTTCGGCACTTAAACTAGACAAACAATCGAATGATTTGGCACGCAAAACGTTTACCAAAGCAAATATATTTCTTGAATCGTCGTCAATAATCAAGAGTCGTTTTTTTTCCATATTTTCAGCAATTTTGCATTAAATTTTATCGTATAACCACACACGCAATAGCGACAATAACTGATCTATATCTACAGGTTTTGTAATATAATCTGATGCTCCTGCCTTAATGCATTTTTCTCTGTCGCCTGTCATTGCTTTTGCTGTTACGGCGATTAAGGGCAAGGTCAGGAATTTAGGAATTGTTCTGATTTTTTCGGCAGTCTCATAACCGTCCATATTGGGCATCATCATGTCCAGCAAAACAATATCAGTATCGGGATTTTCTTCTAATACCTTTATGGCGTCATTACCATCGAATGCGGTAATTACATTCATTTTAAAGACTTCGAGCGCTTTTGTTAAGGAATAAATATTACGAACATCGTCATCTACTATCAATACTTTTTTATCATGTAAAATATTGTTTAGTAAATTTAGTTTTTTGTAGCTTTCTTTTTTGCCATTTGGACCTTTATTTTCTTCTACCAAGTGTAAAAACAACGAAACCTCATCGAGCATTCTTTGGTAAGAATGGGCTGTTTTTACGATAATAGAATCGGCATATTTCTTAATTTTTACTTCTTCTTTAAGCGAAAGGCTTTTTCCAGTAAACACAATTACGGGAAGATTTTCTAATCCAGGGCTTTTTTTAACGCCATCCAAAATTTGATACGCTTGTTTATCCGGAATTCCCATATCGAGAATCACACAATCAACTTCTGTTTTATTCAACGCTTTTAAGCCTTCAGCAACTTCGCTTTTTATCTCAGAATTAATATTATAAGTTTCTAAGAAATAGGCTAATGCTTTGGCATGCTTTGGGTTATCTTCGATAATTAAAACCTTTTGAGATTCTTTGGTTATAATATGTTCGATACGCATAAAAACCTCCGGAATCTTATCAAAAGCAACCGGTTTGTCAAGAAAATCAACGGCTCCTTTAAGCAAACTTTCCTGCTTTAATTTGTGCGATGACATAATATGTACCGGAATGTGTTTGGTTTGATTGTTGTTTTTTAATTCTTCCAAAACTTCCCAACCGCTTTTTATCGGCAATTCGATATCCAATAAAATGCCGACAGGTTTGTACATCAAGGCAAAATTTAAGGCATAATCCCCGCGAACGGAAACTACAACTTTATAGCCATTTTTTCTGCTAAATGCCAAAAGTGATTGCGCAAAATTGATATCATCTTCTACAATCAAAATAACTTTATCTTCTTCGGTAATGATATCTCTGTCATCTTCAATTTCATCCGGAATTACGGCAGACAAATATTTGTTTTGTAGCTTTCTCGATTCCTCAGTCTCAACTGTTGCAATTTCCATTGGCGGCGGCGCTTTATCCACAATTAATTTTTTGCTTATCGTTCCGTAAACCGGTAAACATAAAGTAAATGAGCTTCCTTCTCCTTCTTTACTATGCAGAATAATTTCTCCACGAAGTAATTTTGCCAATTCTCTACTAATGGATAATCCCAAGCCTGTTCCTCCATATTTACGTTTTGTAGAACCATCTGCTTGTTGGAAAGCTTCAAAAATTAACGGTTGTTTTTCTAACGGAATTCCGATTCCTGTATCTTTTACAATAAAGCAGATTACTTTATCATCGTCTTCGTTTATTTTTATTTCGACACTTACAGACCCTTTTTCTGTAAATTTAATAGCATTTGAAATTAAGTTTTTCAGAATTTGCTCTAATCTCATTTTGTCTGTTTTAATGACAATTGGAGCATCTTTAGACATAATTTCGAATTGGATTCCTTTTTCTTTGGCAACCTGAGAAAATAAACTCGAAAGTGTATCTGTAATTTCTTTAGTTGAAACATCTAAAAATTCAAGCTCCATTTTTCCGGCTTCGATTTTAGATAAATCCAAGATTTCATCGATTAAACCAAGTAAGCTGTTTCCTGAACTCTGAATCACTTTTGCAAATTCAACTTCTTCACTATTCATGCCTTTGCCATTGTTTTCAGACAACAATCGGCTTAAAAGTAAAATAGAATTTAAAGGTGTTCTTAATTCGTGCGACATATTTGCCAAAAACTCTGATTTATAACGAGTTGTAAGCTCCAATGCTTCTGATTTCTTTTGAATTTCGTTGTTTCTTTCTTCTAATAAAACACTTCTTTCCGAAAGTTCTTCGTTGGTTTGCTCCAGTTCTTCCTGTTGCACGCGAAGTTCCTCTTCAGATGCCTGCAGTTTTTCTGTTTGTGCTTCTAATTCGGCATTAATTGCTTCTAATTCACTATGCTGAACACGTAATTCTTCTGATTGTGATTGGGTTTCTTCTAACAACTCCATAACACGTTTACGGTTTTGCGTAGATTTAATGGAAATACCAATATTATTTGCTATGGTTTTAAGAAATTCTAAATGCAATTGAGAAAATCCGTAAATGCTCGCCAGTTCCAATGCTCCTTCTACTCTGTTGTCAATCAACGGAACTGCCACAATATGAGTTGGTTTTATTTCGCCTAAAGCATAATTTATATGAATAAAATCTGCCGAAAGTGTTTTTAATTCTAAAAGTTCGCCCGAAATAATTGCCTGACCTAAGAGACCATCGCCTTTTTGAATTGTTTCTCTGCTTTTTGTTGGAATATAGCTGTATCCTGCCGTAAAAGCAAGTTCATCACCTTCTATAACATAAAAAACGCCGGCACTGCTGTTTGTATAATGACACAAATATTCGATAACATCTTTTGCCAGTTCTTTCAAGGATTTATCACCCAACATAACATTATTAAGACCTGCAACACCACTTTGTATCCACTCTTTTTCTGACAATAAACTAAAAGACTGTTTTAGCGCACTGCTCATGCTGTTCAGTGATTCTCCAACACTTCCCAGTGCATCTGCTTTGGTATCGTCTACACGAATATCATAATTACCACTCGAAATATTTGATGCAATTGTACTAATTACTTCAATTCTCTGGGCGGTTTCTATATCTTTTTGTTCTAGTTCCCTTTGAAGCTCTGAACGTTCGTTGTAATCTTTTAAAATTCTGATTAAAAAGACGACCGAAATCAAAAATGCAATAATAAACGCAACCACAATTAAAATGGTACTATACGTCCCATAACGTTCTGAAGTTTCGTTTCGTTGTTTTAAAAGAGCTTGTTCGCTTGTCTCAATTCGTTTAAAATAATTTCTAAGCTCGTCCATCATGGCACGGCCTTCATTTAAGTCAAATGTGGTATTGTTTTTTCCTAATCGTTTTTTAACAATTTGGTTGTTTAGATATTTAAAGAAATTAGAGCGAAGTGTTTTTAATTCTGCCAATGCTTTTTGCTGTACGGGATTGTCAATTGTAAGCTCTTCCAGTTTTTCAAAATAGGTATTTGATTCGGCTTCATAGGAGTTGTATCTGCCAACAAATTCTTCTTCTCCTGTAATTAAATAACCTCGCATGCTGGTTTGGGCATCTGTAAGCGACGCAGAACCCTGGTTTAAGTTATAAATAACATCCTGAGTATGATTGACCCAAAAGTTACTTTTCAATAAGTTTTTTATACTAATAAACGATGCCGTAGAACTGATCATTAATACAAGTAATGAAACCAGGGAGCTGATTAGTAAATTTCTTTTAAAGTTGTTTTTCATAGGTTATAATCCGATTTGATTAGTTTTCGTATTGTAGGGGAAGAATGATTATAAAACTGGCGCCTTTGCCCAATTGACTTTTTGCGGTGATTAATCCGTTGTGTTTATCGACAATTTTTTTGGCAATGGCCAGACCAATTCCGGTACCTTCATAAGTTTGGCGGTCGTTAAGACTTTGAAAAATAATAAAGATGCGGTCGAGATAAATTTCGTCAAAACCTATTCCGTTATCAGTTACTGTGATTCGGCAAAATTTTCCATCAGAAGCAATTTCGCTGTCAAAATCTTTTGTTTTTATTCGTTCAGAAGTGATTTCAATAACCGGAGTTTCTACATTTCCGGAAAATTTAAGCGCATTTCCTATCAAATTCTGAAAAACCTGGCGCAACTGGCTCGGAATACTGTCTATTGTTGGGAGTTCGCTTGTTTTTATAACCGCACATTTGCGTTCTATCAAATAATCAAAATCTGACAGGACTTCCTGTAAAACAATATTTAAGTCTGTTTTTTCAGGTTTAACTTTTGAAGAAAGTCGTGAGTAAGCAAGCAAATCTGTAATCAGGGTCTGCATCCTTTCGGCAGCTTTTATGGTTCTGTCGACATAATCAACTCCTTTTGCATCTGTGGTTAAATAAAGCTCTTTTATGATTTTAATAAAGATCTGGATTTTTCGGATTGGCTCATTTAAATCATGCGAAACCACCCATGCAAATTGCTGTAATTCGTGGTTCTTCATTTCCAGTTCTTCATTTTTAGAAACCAGTTCTTTTGTTCTCTCGCTGATTTTAACCTCTAAATTATCCTGAGCCTCTTTACGAATTTTAATTTCTTTTGAAAGTAAGTCCTTCATGACTTTCAATTGATTTTGCTGATCGTAAATTTTAAGGAAAGTTTTTACTTTTAAGATAAGTAAGTCAGTGTCGACAGGTTTTGTAATATAATCGACTGCCCCAGTTTCATAACCTTTAAAAATGTATTTTTTTTCGATGCTTATAGCCGATAAAAAGATAACTGGTATGTCTTTGGTACGTTTATTTCCGGAAAGAATTTTTACTACTTCAAAGCCATCAAGTCCGGGCATTTGAACATCCATTATAATAAGACAATAATTTGTTTTAAGGATTTTCTTTAAAGCTTCTTCTCCAGACTCTGCTGTGTCGACCTCAATATCATGCAGTTCAAGTGTTTTTTTTAAGGCAATTATGTTAGCCCGAATATCATCTACAATTAATATCATTTTATTTGGGGAGTAAAACGTTATGAATTAAATTTTAATTAATTCGGATTAAAATTGATTATACTTTTTCAAAAGTTGATTATTCTTTTAAAAACTTTCGCTCAAACTTTCAAATTTATAAAAAAAAAGAAGTTCTCTCTTTTATCGTAATTGAAATTAGTTTCATAATTCCCATGTTGAGTTTCAGAATTTCCATTTTAGTTTGATATATAAGATATTAGATTTCTCCTACAAGTTTTAATCTGACTTTTGAACGTAGCTATTTTCATTCAAATAGTAAAAAATAAGAATTAATTGAGATATTCTTTTTATGCTTTGAAGTTAAGCGTATTAAAAAATTAGAGTTAAATTTAATTGAGAATTTTGATAGAGAATTTATCCTCAAAAAATAGATTTAAATAAAAAGACTTATGAATTTAACCGATATTATTGGACTCTTTGCCGGAATCTGTGTAACAATATCCGTAGTGCCACAAATCCTGAAAGTTTGGAAAACAAAAAAAGTAAAACAAATTTCTCTTTTAACTTTTAGCGTTTTGACTTTCGGAATTGCCGTTTGGGTTGTTTATGGTATTCTTAAAAATGATATGCCAATTATCATCACCAACAGTGTTTCGTTATTTCTGAATTTGATAATGGTTTACTTTATTATTTATTATGAAAAGGAAAGTTAACGAATAAAAAACAGCTTATAAAAGTTGTTTTATGTTTATCTCATTTTGTTATAAAAATCACTTTCCCGTTTGTATAAATAAATGGCAGGATTCTTTAGATCTTCATTATGAGTTTCTTTTTTAGCATTTGATTTTCGATATACTTTTTTTGTAGCATAACCTTGTTTTTTCAATATTATATTAGCAGCATTTGAATTTACTTTCAAGCTAAAAAATCCTAAACTGTCTGTCTTGGTTATAGCATTGTTAATGATAATTTCTACATTTTTAAGCGGTTTATCTGTGTCGTAATCATGAACATTACCTTCGAAGGTGTAGTTTTTGCAACTGCAAAAAAGTAGTATGAGTAAGATGAATTTTATTTTCAATTTATTGTTTTTTTTTGTTGAGAGTTTTTGAATTAATTTTTTGGTAAACTTTTAGTGGGTTTTAAAACTTGTCCAACATATTAATCATTTAAAAATTGTTGGTTATTTACCACTCTTTATATTCTATTTTATTTTGGTCTTCTATTTTCCGTTTTAAAGAGATCGTTTACTTATAATTAATCAATTTTACCAGAACTTTATTTTAAATTAATTTTAGAATAAGAATCCAAAAAAGTATCACTAGAAATACTATCAGTAATTATTGTTTTTATTTTAAGAATCCTTTTATCTTGATAATAATAAAACCTTTTAAAATTAACCTTTGTATCAAAATATTCGACATATAAATTCATCTCTTGAAATTGGTCATTTTTATTCTTTATAATATCAACTGAAAGAATCTTGGCATTATCGGGTAGATACTTTAAATTATTATATTTAGGTAATCTAAAATTGCAATCATTATAAAAATGTTGATTGTTATTATTTTTATTTACTTTACAGTTTTCTTTAATAATATTTTCAATTTCTTTTTCATTTTTTAAGAAATCTAAATTTTCTATTGGCATTACATTTACACACCTAGTTGGATTCGCAAAATATTTAATATCCTTTATCGACGTATAATAATTAATATACCTGATATTTCCTCCGGCAATTCGTTCTTTTCGTTCTTGATTATATATGAATTCATTTACTAACAAATCATTATTTATTTTTGAAAATGTTATTGAATCACTTTCCTTACTGCTACCGTAAACTCTAGCATATTCATCATTTTCTTTATGAAAATAATGGTGAATATTTATATTACTATTAGAATGAATAATTAAATAATCATTCTTAGTAACATTGCAAGCAGAAAAAATAAAAAATAAAAGACCAATAATAATGTTACTCTTTTTCATTCATTACTTTTCTAGATTATATTCTCTAAATAAATTTAATTTTTATCATTACCGTTTTTTCAATAGCAGGAAAATAATCAATTTGTTGCCATTTTTAAAATAATAAGCATAAGTCTTAATTGTATCTCTCTTTCTTTTAAATAATTGTATGACAATTACACTTTTTCATAATCAAAAATTATCAGGTTTGCGATCAGAAATAAAAAACGAGATTAATTTACTATCGTAAAATGTAAAACTAATATATCCTGTCCTTTTTTTGTTTACTATAAAAGCCGATATAAAAGCGGCTCTCTCAAGTGGAGTCACTGGTAATCCTGATGCATTTTTATATGAGTCTTTAAAAACTTTTTTAAATTGAGATAATGTCAGGTTTTTAGATAATATGATTTTCTTATTTTTATAATAAATAATTCCAGTTTTTTTAGATAATTCAAAATCAAAATAATCCACAAAAGCCTTATTTTTAGTCAGTAATAGTGAAACTTCACTATTAGAAAATGAATTGATAAGCTTTGAATTATAATGTAAAGGAATCTTTTCCGTAGTATTCATTTTTTTAAAATTATTATTCAATTTTCCGTAGATTATCTCTAAATCTTTGAAATTTTTATACTCAAAATATAATTCCCTATTATCAATTTTAATATTTTTAAACAATATTGTATCATATTTTTTATTTTGAGAAAGTAAATTGCTTACAATTAATACAAACCATATTATATAATATTTTTTCATAATTATTTTAGTTCTTTGTAAAAAATGCTTCCGGCATGCGTTGATAATATCTCAAAACAAGGTGTGTATTTAAGTTTGTCTTGTTTGTTTACAACTTCGTATTCCTCTTTATAAATTATTAGATCTTTTAAATTGTCAAGTTTATTTTGATAATCTTTTTGTAATGATTCAGTTGTTTTTGGATTGCTAATTTTATTTTGTAATGCTTCTTTTACATTACTATAAAAAGTTGGAGACAAATTTTTAGGATCGGTTATTCCTTTTCTTTTACCATGTACTCTTTGCCTAAAATGATTTTCTTGTTTCCATTTAGCATCAAATCTTCCTGTCAAAACATCTACACCATCCCATGAATCTGCTCCATTGCTATAATCAGTGCCGTTAGTCAGCGCATTAATCACTGCTGCAATAGCAGTTTGCATTACAGTACCATTCCTTTTTTTATTTTCTCTTTTTCTAAATGATATAGCCCCAGCACTATCTTTTCCATATGCTACATTTTTTTGATGTTTAAAATTTACATATGCGATAGCAAATAATTCCCATTTAACATCTAAATTGTACTCTAATGAACACTCTCCATATGCTATTGATGCTAAATTTATAAATTTCTCATGAGTAATCTTCACATCATTTTCTTTCAACAATTTAGTATTATTATAAGTCACCAAATCATTTCCATTTTTATTTTTTTGAGTTGATTTCCCATCACAAACATAAACATCCTCTACACTTCCTTCAAAATCAGGTTCATTTATTTTACCTTCAAAAGTACCATCTTTATTATAAAAATGTCCGTTTATGTATATAATACGGTCTTCGGTTTCTTCTTTTGGTTGATAACATATGGGCTGAGTTGGTAAGGATGATACCTGCCAATGTTTTACAAAATCTTGTGAATAGCCATAATTTTGAATTGCAGGTGAAATTGTCAAAATAATTTGCATATTTTCTGTTCCCCAGGAATGAAATATTTCTGAGAATTCTATCAAATAGGCATCATTAAATTTATACTTTCTTATTGCACTATCTTCATTTCCTTTGCTATAAAAATGTATTTCTCCTTTTTCCATTCTCTCTGTTTCCTGATCGACTTTTTTGACCATATTGTGCCAAAAAACATCATCGCTTTCTTGTGAAACAAAACTTAACCGAAGCAATCCTCCTTCAAGGTTACTGCTAGGCGAACCGTCTCTTGCTACATATCTGTAATAATTTGTGTCTACCCATAGTAATTCCCGCTCCATGCCTAAAAGAAACAATTTTGCTGATGTCAAAGCACTTCTAGTTTAAATGTTATTTTTTATAAAAATAGTAAAATTCTTATAATAAAAAAGAATATTTAAAATAAAATACGTTTTTTCATACAATTCACCATTAATCGTTTAGAATCGATTCTAATAAATTAAAAGAATGAAATAGAGATAAACAAAAAAAAACAGCTTATACAAAAGCTGTTTTTTGATCTTACAAGTTAAAGGTATATTAGGCTGTTTTAGCTAGCGAATTTTGGGAATAATGCTTGTTTATGGTATGATATCTCTCTTTTATTAATCTTGGAAAATAACTTTTGCGTCCAAGACCAATTGAGAATAAAACTTCTGAAAAATTCATGTTCGAAATTCTTTTTAGTTCATCTATTTGTTTTGTTGCCAAATTCATAAACGGGGCAATCATTGTGGCATAGTTATAACTATGTTGGGCTATCTCCAGATCCAGAATTGTGCTCATAATGCTTTTTTGAAGCAAACTTCTAACCGTTCCCTTTTGTGGAATTGTTTTAAGTTCTTGTAACTTTTGGGTAATTTTTGGATTTTGCTGTCCGATATAAATATAATTTCCGGATTCGTTTGTAAAAACTTTTTTCAAATGAGAAATCAATTCAAAACTCTCTTCTTTTAAAGAAACCGCCAAAGGCATCACGATCAATGAAAACTGAATGCGTTTGAAACTTTCAAAATACAAAACGCTATTAATTGTAGAGGTGTTGTTTAAAATACCGGTTTGCTGCTTTTTAAGGCTTTTTTTATCACCATTTGCACCAAAACTATGTGTTAGGCTTCCTTCTTCACAATAAGCAAAAAATATTGGCGCTCCCTGAAAAGATTCTATGCTCATACTTACTTCGTTATGAAACGTAAGATCAAAATGCATATATGATATTTCTTTTTCAAAGTGAGTTCCTGTAATTTTTCCTTTTGCCCACTTTGATTTTATCGCTAAATTATAGTCATTATTATTAGTGGTTAACTCACCTCCGAAACTATCGGCTAAATCATTAAATATTGTATTGAATTCTCCTGTATTTAAGTAAAGTTTTTTCATTTTGGTTTGGCTTAATAAATTGGTTAGTACTTCTTTATGTACAATCTTATTATTAGGTTTGTCATTCCTGTTTTATAATATTCAAATTTCGTACATATCTTCAGCCAATTTATTATACAATTTCAGGCAGATTTTTCATAATTAATATCTTACCAATAAAAAGCAATTCGTAAATAATATAACCACAAAAAAAAACAGCTATTCAGAAATTAATCCGGAATAACTGCTTTTCCTGCAAAATAAAATAGTCCAACGTCTAAATCGGTTCGTTTATATCTGAGTTTTGAGCATAATTTTCTTCAGGAATATCTTTAAAGAATTCTGCTTCTTCCAGATCGGCCATTGGTCCATATCCAATTAAATGAGTTCCTTTTATTTTATCTTTCGTTTCAATAACATATAAAATCGACATATCGTCAGGATCACTCATTCCTTCATAACGGTGATGGGCTACAATAGTTATATCTTCTGGCTTATAAGCCTGTTTTGTTTCTGAATCTATCAAAGAATTGTTAACGAACAAAAAATTGCTTGTATATCCATCTTCTTCATATTTCTTTATATAGTCTGTTTCGTGTTTTGACATTTCCTTTTTCATGACCTGATATTTTAGTTAAATGTTAGCAATCTTGTTTATTCAAATTTCTTCATTAAAAAAAGATACGTTTAACTCAAAAGATTTAAATTTTATCTCAATTAAAAAAATTAAATTTAATTACCATTTTGCCTAATCCACTTAAAAAGATTGTGCAAATTTCTTTATAAATTAGTATATTTATTGCACATTTTTAACAGACCTTGGTTACTTAAAGTAAAAAAGAAAACAAACTTTCATGATAGATTTGAATCAGGATTTCCTTTCGAAAGGAGGCGAAATGGGAGCATTAACCCGTGCTAAAGATTGGAGTAAAACTGCTGCAGGTTCAGTCGAAACATGGCCGCAAAGTCTGCGTACAACATTAGGAATTTTATTAAATTCAAAATTTCCAATGTTTTTATTTTGGGGACCCGAGCATATTTGTTTTTATAATGATGCTTATCGGCCAAGTTTGGGTAATGATGGCAAGCATCCTTCTATTTTAGGCCAAAAAGGAGTTGATTCCTGGCCGGAAATCTGGGACTTTATAAAACCTCTTATCGATCAGGTTATTTTAGAAGGTGAAGCAACCTGGCACGAAGACCAACTATTGCCTATATATCGTAACGGAAGAATGGAAGATGTTTACTGGACTTTTAGTTACAGTCCCGTAAATAACGAATCCGGAAAACCCGCAGGTGTTTTGGTTATTTGTAATGAAACAACCGAAAAAGTAAAATTAGTAAAGAAATTAGAAGACAGCAATTCCCGCTATCTCAATAACATTTTGCAAACACCAAGTGCCATGTGTGTTTTTAGAGGTCCTGATTATGTAGTTGAAATTGCAAATACGCTTATGCTCGAATTATGGGGACGAAAAGAAAATGAAGTAGTGAACAAACCCATTTTTGAAGGACTTCCGGAGGCCAAAGGACAGGGCTTAGAAACTATTCTTGAAAATGTTTATAAAACCGGGCAAAAATTTGAAGCACATGAACATCTGGTTAAACTTCCCCGTGAGGGAAAAATTGAAGATGTATATATAAACTTTGTATATGAAGCTTTGAAAGAACCAGATGGGACTATTTCTGGTATTGTAGCTCTCGCCCTTGACGTCACTTCACAGGTACTTGCGCGAAATACAATCGAAGAAAGTGAGAGAAGATTTAGAAATACAGTGCAGCAAGTACCGCTTGGTATTGCCATATTAAAAGGTCGAGACCTGATTGTAGATATGGCCAATCCTACCTATTTACAAATTATTGATAAGCAGGAAAATGATATTCTGGACAAACCATTATTTAATTCTGTTCCTGAGGCCAAAGAAAGTACTGAGCCACTTCTTTTGAATGTTCTTGAAACTGGAAATCCTTATTTTACAGATGAATTTTCGGTAACGCTAAATCGTTACGGAAAACAGGAATTATGTTATTTTAATTTGGTTTTTCATCCTTTAAAAGAAGAAAACGATACTATTTCGGGCGTTATTGTTGCCGCTTATGAAGTTACAGAAACTGTAAAAACGCGTCACTTTATATCTGAAAGTGAAGCCGCTTTTAGAAAACTGGTTATGCAATCGCCAATTGCAATGGCTATTTTTAGAGGAAAAAACCACACTATTGAAATGGCCAATAACACAATGATGCATGTTATTTGGCAAAAAACGGAAGAAGAAACTATTGGAAAACCAATTCTTGAAGTTTTCCCGGAACTGGCCGAACAAAAATATCCGGAACTGCTTGACGACGTTGTAAATAATGCAAAGATTATAAAAGAAAAAGAAGCTGTTGCTTATGTTAATATTAAAGGAAAACTGCAGAAATTTTATCTTGACTATCAATATACTCCTTTGTTTGAAAAAGATGGCGAAGTATCTGGTGTAATGGTCACTGTTAATGATGTTACAGATAAAGTTGAAGCGCGAAAAAAAGTTGAAGATGCAGAAGAAAGAGCGCGTTTGGCCGCCGAAATTGCCGAAATCGTAACCTGGGACCTGAATATACCAACACAGGAATTAATTTATTCTGAAAATTTGCCTTCGCTTTTTGGTCTTGAAAAGGAAACAAAAGTAACAAGACCGGAAATTCTGACTATGATATATCCTGATGACAGGCCTATCTTAGAAAAAGCATATGAGATTGCACTAACGACCAGCATTTATAAATACGAATCAAGAATTATCAAACCCGATAATTCGGTTAGCTGGATAAAAGCGCACGGGAAAATATTTTTTGATGAAAATGGCGAGCCCGCAAAAATGATTGGTACTATTATAGATATTACCGATGAAAAAAATGCTCATCAGATATTAATGAAAAGCGAGGAAAAATTCAGACTTCTTGCTGATTCTATGCCACAGCATATCTGGACAAGTGATTCATTGGGAAATATAAATTATTTCAATCAGTCGGTTTATTCTTATTCGGGGCTTAAAAGTGAAGACATCGAAAAAAATGGCTGGCTGCAAATTGTTCATCCTGATGATCGTGAAGAAAATATAAAAGTTTGGGTAGATGCTATTATTACCGGAAAAGACTTTTTACTAGAACATCGTTTTCGTCGTTATGATGGTCAATATCGCTGGCAATTAAGCCGTGCAATTCCGCAAAAAGATGCACAGGGAAATATACAAATGTGGGTTGGAACAAGTACAGATATTCAGGATCAGAAAAATTTTACCGAAAATCTCGAAAAACAGGTATACGAACGTACGGCCGAATTGGAGCAAAAAAACAAGGATTTGATTAATATGAATATTGAATTACAATCTTTTGCCTACATTTCCAGCCACGATTTACAGGAACCTTTACGAAAAATACAAACTTTTGCCAGTCGCCTTTCTGATTTGGATGAACAAAATATTTCGGCGAAAGCCAAAACATATTTAAACCGTATCGAAGTTTCGGCAAAAAGAATGCAGACTTTAATTCAGGATCTCCTAACCTATTCCAGAACAAATTCGGCCGACAGGGTTTTTGTAAAAGTAAATCTGGATGAAATTGCCGAAGAAGTTATTAGTGATTTCTCTGAACGTATTGAAGAAACGAATGCAGTGATTGATTTAAAGCCTCTGGGAGAAGCAACTGTTATTCCTTTTCAGTTTAGACAGTTACTGCATAATTTGATCGGGAATGCTTTGAAGTTTTCTAAAAAAGGACAAAATCCGTATGTTGAAATTAAGGCGCGGAAAATTAA
The DNA here is from genome assembly GCF_033657265.1 of Flavobacterium sp. MMLR14_040. Classification (NCBI taxonomy): domain Bacteria; kingdom Pseudomonadati; phylum Bacteroidota; class Flavobacteriia; order Flavobacteriales; family Flavobacteriaceae; genus Flavobacterium; species Flavobacterium sp. MMLR14_040. The sequence continues at coordinate 109,674 of NZ_JAWVWO010000006.1, forward strand.
AGGCTACGAAACAAAAATCCCAGTTGATTATCCGGATAAAATGTATTATCATCTTACGATATCTGACAACGGAATTGGTTTTGCTGATGAATATAAGGAGCGAATTTTTGAGGTTTTCCAGAGATTAAATACCGAAAGCGAATTCTCCGGAACCGGAATTGGTTTAGCCATCGTTAAAAAAATCGTTGAAAACCACAAAGGTATCATTCGCGCACATAGCGAAAAAGGCAAAGGAGCAACTTTTGAAATTTACTTACCGGAATAAAATAAAAAAACACCAAAAAACTATTTGAATTTGGTGTTTTTTTTATCTATTATATTATGTGTTTATGATTTATAAACAAAGTTTTTAGGTCCGGGAACAAAGTTTTTCCAGTCAATTTCCAGAGCGTGTTCTATAGATTTTACAATATCTTTCATTAAAACTGGCTTGGTAATAAAAAAACTAGCGCCAAGTGTACGGCATTTTTCTATAATACCCGGCTCATTTGAAGTAGAGAAAATAACAATTGGAATGTCTTTTTTTTCTTCAGAATTTCTAAGTTCTGCCAAAACATCAAAACCATTTTTACCAGGCATATTTAAATCTAAAAAAACAACGTGCGGAGTTGGCGGCGGATTATAGATTGCCGTTAATAATTTCTCTCCGCCATTATAAGTTAAAAGATCAATTTTTTTAGGCAATGATTCAACAGCATCGGCGAAGATGCTTAAATCATCTTCATCATCATCTGTATAGAATACGGTTAAATCTGTCATATATATCGAAATGGTATAATTACGTACCAAAGATAGTCAAATAAATAAATATAACAATCGATTTAAATCATCATAAAAAAGCAAATAATAGAAATCTCATAACTTATAATTTTAATTCTATAAGAACTAAAAATCTAAAAAACAGCAACTTTACAAATAATAATATTTCATAAATATCATTTGTACAACAGTCAAATTAGTATTTAAAAAACTTTACAAATAACTTAAAATATAGAGCCATGGGAGATCATAAAGACCTTGCAAACGAATTTGCTGTAGATAAAATAAAAGATCTTGCAGAAAATATCAAAACCTGCATGTTGTGTACTTATAATCTTGAAAATAAATTACAATCGCGACCAATGTCTGTTCAAAAAATTGACGATCTGGGTCAGCTTTGGTTTTTATCTGATAGAAATAGCAGCCAAAATGCAGAAATTACACAAAATCCAACGGTCGAAATCTTTTTTTCTGAACCGCATGATAAATTTTTAACCCTGCATGGAACTGCCAGTATTTTGTACAATCCTGAAATAATTCACGAATTATATGATCCTATTATAAAAGTCTGGATGCCAGGTGGCGAAGACGATCCAAATTTGAGCATTATTAAAGTAATTCCGGAAGATGGTTATTACTGGAACAATAAAAACGGAAAAATGGTTGCCATTGCAAAAATGACCGCAGCTTTTGTTACCGGAAAAACAATGGATGACGGAATTGAAGGAAGTTTGAAATTGTAGTTTTTTAGACATTTTTGTCATTTCGACGAAGGAGAAATCACATCCAGAGAGCAACGTACTGTATGCTCAGCAAATGTGATTTCTCCTTCGTTTATAATAATACTTTTTATTCAAAATGACCATTAAGAAATTCAAATGTTGGATTTTGATCCTTAATTAGTTTCATCTTTTTATCTCTATTCCATTTTTTCAATTCTTTTTCTCGTGCTATTGCTTCATTAACCCAAACAAACTTTTCATAATAAACTAAAAATTGAAGTTCATATTTTGATGCGAATGTCTTGACATTTAATTCAATATTTTCTTTATGCTGATTTAATCTCGATCGTAGATTATTTGTGATACCGATATAAAATGTAGATCGATATTTATTTGTTATTATGTAAATGTAGTAAGAATGAAAACCTAATTGAGGATTTAACATGTGGCTTTTTTTTATGCTAAAAATACTACATTTAACAAGATAAGCAAATATGTATTTTCAAAGGGTGACAAATCATATTTGCTGAAAATACAGGATGTTGCTCTCTGGATGTGATTTCTCCTTCGTCGAAATGACAAATCATGCGCTAATTTATATTATATCTAATTTTTTACAGTTAATTCCAGATTTTTAAACTCCAAAGCATTCAAAATTCCTGCTTCGCTTGCTGTATTATTAAAATAAACGAAGCCTGGTTTATCTTCAATTTTCTTTTTTATACTTTCTAATTCTTCTGAAGAATAACTCGAATAAAACAGTTTTTTATTTCCGTGAAAACGAACATACGTAAGTGGAAATTGGGTTAAAATATCTTCTGGTAATCCTGGATAATTTACGCTGCAAAAAGTTATGTTATATTGTTGAAAAGCATCCCAAACTTCCTGATTCCACCAGCTTTTATGCCGAAATTCAACTACATTTTTAAAGCTTTTATCCAATACTTTCACAATAGTCTCAAGTCTTTCTTCTGTATAATCAAAACTTGGAGGAAACTGAAAAAGTATACAGCCCAGTTTTTCTTCTAAACCATCATCGCATACATTATAAAATTCTGCCATTTGCTCTTTACAATCCACAAGCTTTTTAATGTGTGTGATTTCTTTGGGGGCTTTTACTGAGAAAAGAAAATTATCCGGCGCTTTTTTATACCAGTTTTCCATTATTCTGATGGTTGGAAATTTATAAAAAGTACCATTCATTTCATAGGTATTAAAATGCCGGCAATAAAAATTGAACCAATTTTTGGTTGGTAAATCTTCAGGATAAAAGATACCTTTCCAAAAACGGTTATTATAACTTGAACACCCTATTTGTATTTCTTTTTTCATATGTATAATTGTTGACAGTTGGTACAGAAAAAACTACGGCGTTTTTTTATTCCGGTATGTTTTTTTATAAAAGGAAGACTGCATCTCAAACAAGTTTTTTTAGTATGTGCCAGCCAGTGTTTTTTTAGTTCAAATTTCTTTTTCCATTCTAAAAATTCGAAACTGTAAATGGAGCATTCATCAATTATTTCGACTATTTTATCGTGTGGAATTTTCCCCGTTAAAGATTCCGGATGAACATGGCATCGGTATAAAACTTCATTTTTAATAATATTGCCTACGCCAGAAAATATATTCTGATCCAGAACTGCATCACAAATCATTTGGTTGGGAATTTCCCCCAGACTTTGTTTTGCTTTTTCGGGACTCCATTTAATATTCATTACATCTTCTTCCCAATCATAATGCAGATTGATATCACCCTCTAAAATTTTAATAGAACAAGTATAAAAATTAAGTTCTCCGTTTGAGAAAACGAGACTTAATCTTGGTGTGGTTTCTTTTCTTTCGTTAATGCGATAAGTGCCAAACATTAGCAAATGAATTTTAACCGTAAAATCATCAAAACAAATTAAATAATGTTTTCCCCAGGTTTTAATCGCTTGTATAACTTTACCTTCTATTCGCTCTAAATCAATAGCGCTGTTTCCGGAAACCGAAATTACTTTTTGTCCTGCAAATTGTTCAGTTTCTTCTTTCAGAATTACGATAGACGGACCTTCGGGCATAATAATATTTTTTTTTATTTTTTGATTTAAATTTTAAAAAAAGAAAAAAGTGCAGCTTTTATCACTGCACTTTTTAGATATTTAGAAAACTACGCTTCGTCTTCTTCGGCAGCCTCAACATTAATTGCGTTTACAGCAACTTCTGTTAATAGCTTATCAGCACCTTTTTCTTCGTCAAGAGTTAATTCTAATAAAGAAGCGGCTTCTGTAAGACCAAGTGTTTCAGCAAATTGTCTTAAAGTCCCGTAAGTTGCAATTTCGTAATGTTCGATTTTCTGGCTGGCAGCAATAATTCCTGCATCACGAACAACGCCAACTTCAGTTTCTTCAAGGATGCTCTTACCTTCTTCAATTAGCCCCTTCATTGCATCGCATTTTTTTGCAGTTGCTTTTTTACCAATACTTTCAAAAACCTGCTCCAATCGGGTTACATGCTCTTCAGTTTCTGTTAAATGGTTTGTAATCGCATCAATTAGTTCTGCAGACGTTGCATTTTTTGCCATTAGCGGAAGCGCTTTTGTCAAAGCTTTTTCTGCCCAGTAAATGTCTTTTAATCCATCTTCAAACAGTTCTGTAAGCCCAGATGCAGCATTTGATTTTGGTTTTGTTACTCCTGCTTTGGTTGTTTGTTTTGGTGCAGCTTTTTTTGTCGTAGTCTGTTTTTTATCTTTAGTTTCCATGATAAATAATTTAATTGTTATTAATAATTGTAAAAGTACTTTTGATTGGTGCCAAAGAGTTATAGTATTTCTTACATTATTTACAATATAATCATCTGTGAATTATAGAATTAGCGATTTTAATTCTATAAGACAATCCTACACCTTACTAATTAGATTTGTAGTATACGAACAAATAAAATTAACTTGTCATGGAAACTACTGATAAAAGAAATAGCGCTGTAGAAAATAGAGATCCTCGCAATCAAAATTTAAACAGACAAAACAACATTATGAATGATAAGCTCTATAGTAATAATGAAATCAGAAGGGCTAACCGTCAGGGCGATGTTAAAAATTATGGTTTTACTATAAATGGATATGATCCTAATAAAGCCATTCCGGATCAGGAACGTATTACAAATGAAGATGATTTAGACGATTTGAACGACGATTTTCATCAACCGGGCGATCTTGTAGATGACGCAGATGATTTGAATGATGAATTTGATAATCCATCGGATAATGTAAATGATGATTTTACCAATTCTGCAGATGAATTTAATGAGGAAGATGAGGAAGAATACGAAGAGGACAGAGAAGAAGAAGAAGAAGAACTTGACGATCATACACATACTACCGGAGATCTTCTTTATGATGAAAATGCAGATAATCTCAACGACGAATTCGATAATCCTTCAGACTCTGAAGAATTAACAGAATCAGATGAAGATTTACAGGAATTAGATCCTGATGACGACGATGATGATCTAGAAGACGATTTGGAACCAGGAGAAATTGAGGAAGAAGATTCCGGAGATGATTATAATGATAATGATCCCAGAAAATTCTAAATTAAAATAGGGATTTAAAAAAAACGGCGTTACTATTAATAGTAACGCCGTTTTTTTGCCTAAAGCAATTATTTAATCCCCAATTTTAGTCAGCGTCGGAATATCATCCATTCTCTCCAAACGCTCAGCAAGACCTATTCTAGCCTCTGTTAATTCAATTTCGGCTTTGCCCAATTCTCTATACCATTCTTCTTTTCCTGTTTCAGCTTTTTCGATTTTACGCATAATCTCGAAAATTTCGCCTTGAGCTTCCATAACGGCCAGTCTTTTATAGTACGTTAAACTTTCTGTCATGTGCGCAAGTGCAATCATAGCAGTTAAAAACGGATGGTTGTTGGTAACATTTACATCTCTTACCCTGCCATGTTCAAGTTCTACTTTTAAGGCAAAAGCAAACTCTTCCATATTAAATCGTTCGTGCCTGCTTTTTGGGTTCAAATAAGCCTTAATAGCTTCAACATTATCCATGGTCGAAAGATCAACATCTGTATCTTTATCTTCGCTTAAATCTCTGTAAACCACAGCTGCAATAGCACGTGCTTCATCAATTGTTGGGTCGTTTTCAGGATTTTCAAAATCTCTTACCGACCAATCCCAATTTTCGGGATGAACAGGTTTGATGTATTTTTCACAAAAATCTGTTACATCATTTTTTAAGCTTACCATTTTGTCATCTCTTTTGATATAAACATCCTGATAAGCACCACTTTTTGTTCCCATTTTATTTTAGATTATTAGTTTAAAATTAAAACGACACATGTACCAATGGTAATGTGTCGTTTTGTCCCCAACTTGAATCCCTTTTATATTTCTCAAAGTTGCAACATAAAAAAGGAAACCGTTAACTCAAAACGTTCAATTATTAGCTCAATCCATTTCATAATGAAAATTCGGGCTGAAAATTTCCGATTAATTCTGAAAAAGCAATTTCAGAATGCGAAAAATACTTTTGATTACTTTTGGTTTTTCTCGCTCTTTCAAAATATTTTTCGATAGAACCATCTTCATAACTCGCCACAATTAACGGATGTACATAATAATTTTTGCACACATTTTTTGTATTTCCCAAAGCTTCTGCCGTAGTTTCAAAAGCGGTTAAAATATTCTTTTTAATTTCTTTTTCGTCAGTTGTAACTCCAATATCCATTAAAGTTTCAAAAAATATTAAAGAAGCGGCCCAGGTTCTAAAATCTTTGGCGCTAAAATATTTTCCCGTAATTTCATGCAAATAGCAATTGACCATATTACTGTCCAGAACTTTACGTTCACCATTTTCATCGTAATATTTAAAAACCTGCCAACCCGGAATTTCCTCACAGCGGCTCACCAGTTTTATCAACTGTTTATTTCTTGTCGTTATGGTATGCTGCTTTCCTTTTTTTCCAACAAACTCAAACCGAAGTGAATTTTTATCGATATTGATATGTCTTTTTCTCAAAGTCGAAAGCCCGTATGATTTATTGTCTTTGGCGTATTTTTCGTTTCCTATTCGAATATGGGTTTCTTCCATTAAGCGAATTACAAGTGCTGTAACTTTATTTTTACACCATTCTTTTTGTTCTAAATCTTCATCGACCTGTTTTCTTATTTTAGGCAGGTATTTTCCGAATTCGGTTATTTTATAGAATTTAGTCTGATTCCTGATCAGGTTCCATTTTGGATGATAGCGATATTGTTTTCTGTTTTTAACATCAGTTCCAACAGCCTGAAGATGACCGTTTGACAAATCTGCAATTCGCACTTTTTCCCACGCAGGCGGAAGCACGAGGCTGTTAAAGCGTTTTATTTCATTTTTTGCTTTTATACATCTTCCGTTTTTTTTATAAACAAACCCCTCACCTTCTCTGCAACGCTCGATCGTTAAGCTATTGTCGCTTACATATACTAAATCTAATTTTTCGAGAACCAATTGAGGAGATTGTATCAATTGTTTCATTAATTTTTCCTGAGAGAGTTTGGCATTCATAATTTATTGAAGAGATAAATTTTGTATTCTAGTTATTGCGTAATGATTTGATTAGGCTTCTTTTATTCATATAAGAGCGGCCTTCCACTCCAACTTTCCTAGCTTGCTGATAGAGCTCTTCTTTCGTCCATTCCTCATATGGTTTTGTTCTTCCGGCTTTTTCTTCTCCTTTAGTTGAATTAGCCGTTTGTCCATATTTTTCGTTACTTAAAGCCTTGTGTATAAGAGTTTCGTAATGTTCTTTGTTCTTAATTCCGGAATTTTGCATGACGATTAAATTTTATGGTTAATAATCAGTAAAGTGTAATGTCAAAGGTCTTTAAAAACAGCCTGAAATTCGTTATATAATTCTTTTGTATACTTTCATAATTAACTATACACCAAAGGGTTTAAAAACAAAAAATCCCAAATTCCTGGGAATTGGGATTTTTTTGTTTTGAAGTTATGAGTTTTGCATTATGAGTTATGAGTTATTCGCTATGCGTTTTGGAATTTGGGATTTTAGAATTGGAATTTGTTTTTATCAAGATAAACATCAACTTCCAGATGTTTATCTTTCATTAAACTTAAGGCAAAAGCTGCTCCGGCCGAAGTAAAAACTGAATAGTCAAAAGCGCCTTTTATTCCCGTTGAAAATGCCATTGACAATGCAAAAAGCAATAATAAACAGCCGCTAAGCCTGGCAAACAGTTCGGTCTTGAAACCTAAAAGAAGAAAAACAGCAAAAATTACTTCTGCCGCTGTGGCAATTATCGCCACGGGATTAATCAAACTTTCAGGAATTAACGGATTTAATAATTTGGTATATGCTACGAAGTTTTCCCAATTTCCCCAAACCGAAACTTCTTTACTCCAAAGTCCGAATCGATCTGCAACGGCCGAAAGAAAACTGATTGAAAGTGCCAAACGTAAGAATATTTTAACCGATTTTTGATTTATTATTGATGGCATTTTTTTGTGATTTTAAATTATTATTAAATAATCTTGTATCAAAGATAGTTGGTTTCCGTTTTCAAAAATAAGATTCTAACTTAACGGCTAGCGCGAGCGTCCCGCTCGTGAACGCAAAGAATGTAAGATTTAAATTGGAACGGGCACGAGTGGGACGCTCGCGCTAGCGGGGCGAAGAATATAAATTTTTAAAAAGAAGTTTTAATTTTTGATTTTAATTCTTTAATAAAATCAGATTCTTTTAAATCTTCATTTTTAATGATAAATGAAGTCCTGTTTTTTAAAGTTATAAAACTGTAATTTTTCGTGATATATGTCTTTTTAATAGTATGCCACTCATAAAATTTTGCAACACTGTTATCAAAATTATTAAATTCTATTCCATCTGTTTTTATTTCTATGGATTTTTCTCCTAATAAACCGGGTTGTGAATCTATTATTTTTTTAATTTTTAAATGTTTTATTATATCAGGAATAATACTAATGACAAGCAAAGCAAAAAAGAAAAAACTAACTGAAATAAATAAAAATTCTGGCCAATTAAAGTCTTTGTATACAAATGTATAACTCACTATAACTGAAACCAGAGAAAAGTAAGTTATCAGAAATATGTACCTTTTCGTCATTAATTCTTTATCTGCTTTTTTATAATCTTCCCGATCTAATGTGTAATTTATTTTCAATGTTTATTTATTTTTAATTTAATTAAGCTTTGGTTTAACCACTCATTATACCATTCTGTAAAATTATATCTGTTTTTATTTTCTGTTGATAACGGATAAATTCCTTGATCATTTGCTCTGTCATCAATCCAAATATTTCCTTTTTCAACTCCGGAAACTACTAAAAAATAATAAATAGCACAGCCATAATGACATACTCTAATACTACCAAAAACATGCTTTTCATTATAGTAATCTTGTTCCCAACATTCAAATTCTTCACTATCCATAAAGTTTTCATCTTCTGTATTTCCATTAAAGTCTGAATTCCATTTTTCTGTGTAAGGAAATCTTGTTTTAAGAAAATTATCATTCTCAATTTCTAGTTCTAAATTCCAGTCTTCTAATTTATAAAGTCCATAAGCAGGACCAACTCCTCCATTTCCTGTATATTTTATAAAATTTCGATAATCTGCTGGAAGCTTTATATTATTGAATTTCTCAAACTCTGCAATTTCAGATTCACGTAAACAATTATTTAATTTGTATTTATGAATTTTAGAACCAAATAATTTAAATGGTTTCATTTTAAAAAATCCATTACCATCGTTTTTTTTAAGTTGTAATATTTTTTCTTTTTCGATAGTCATGCTCAATTAAAATAGGTTCTGATTGTTTGTTTGGTAATTACTTTTTGTCCTTTTATTTCACCTGCGCTACATTTTTGATACTTTTTTAATTGATCAATTCCAGCTTTTACAAATTGCATTTTATACTTTTCTCTGTTGTTTTTTTCAAGTCTATTATAATCGTCTAAATGATATCCGCTAGGCTTTCCTTTTTTATCAATGTAAAAACTAATGTCAATTCCTGCTCCATAATAAATCTTATCTTTTGCTAGTTGCTTTTTAAATTTAGCATCTAATAAAATGTGTATTGAGTTTTCAGATGTTAATCTTTCAATTTTTGGTTTTATATCACAATCCCAACTTCGAATAGTATCGTTTGATTTACTTAACATTATATCAGCTTCATTAAGCAGATTTTGCTTAAAATTTGAATTAAACTTTTTAGCAAGCATATTATCCATGTATGCACCATAACACCCTTGCATTCCTTCTTCAACTGGAGCATCATCAATCATTTCAAATCTAAAAATCAAATTATGCTTTTTACATAATATCCTAATATACTTTTCTTGTCTCAAATCATAATCACCTTCACCATTTGGCATACTAAAAACTAATTCTCCTTTTTCAATATCTTTTTTTGCCCATTGTATTCCATTTCCACAAATTCTATCTTCTGATTTTGGATGCTGAATATAAGTGTGAATATTTTCTAATTTAGGAAGTTTTATAATTTTAGAAGTATCCAATGGAATACTTTCTTCTGAATTTTGTTTACAGCTAAAAATGCTCAAAAGTAATAAAAGGGAGAAAAAGTTTTTTTTCATAGACTTAGGTTTCCAAGTTTAATTATGTAGCTAATATAAAAAACTATTAAATATATCATCTTGAAATCCTGTAACATTATATAAAAATACTGTAAGACAATCCTAACACATCCTAAATAATTTTACATCATAACATTTAAACCATAAAATCATGAAAAAGTTACTATTAGCAGGAAAAGCTATTTTAGGCGCAGCACTAATCATTATATTTTTGAATTCTTGCAAAAACGAAACTAAACAAGAAGACCCAAAAGAGGTTGCTGAAGATGCAAATGAAACTAAATTTGATTCTATAGACAGTAAAGAAGATGATTCTCAATATTTAGTGGATCAGGCTGAAATCAACTTAGAAGAAATCGAAATAGGAAAACTAGCTCAAACTAAAAGTACAAATGCAGAAGTGAAAAAATTTGGTAAAATGCTTGTTGATGAGCACACTAAATCAGCTTCTGAAGTGAGTACTCTGGCTAAAACAAAAAACTTTACACTGCCAACTTCTTTAACTGAAGACGGTCAGGATAAATACAATAAATTAAATGAGAAATCAGGTGTTGATTTCGACAAAAAATTTGCTGATATGATGGTTGACGGTCACGAAAAAGCAATCGATAAAATCAAAAAAGCAGCAGAAAACGCAAAAGATGCAGACGTAAGACAATGGGCTTCTAATAGCATTCCTGTTTTAACAACGCATTTAGAACATGCCAAAGTTTTAAAAGAAAGTTTGGATAAAAAATAAAAATTGGTACTGGTATTTTTTTTTGAGAAACCCCTTAAGAGTTGAATTGCTTAAGGGGTTCATTTTTTTTTATTTAGGGACAAAGGTGCAGAGTTGCAAAGGTTCAAAGGTTTAGTTCTTTGTCAATCTCTCGCAAAATTGCAAAACGTAAGTTTTAAAACCTTTGAACCTATGTTCCTTTTACCACTTTGAACCTGTTTTTAAAACCCTTTGAGCCTTTGTAACTGTGCCACTTTGAACCTATTTCAAAGAAGCCATATCAATCACAAAACGATATTTGATATCTCCTTTAAGTAATCTTTCGTAAGCATTATTTACATCGTTTACTCCAATTACTTCGATATCTGCGGTGATGTTGTGCTCAGCACAGAAATCAAGCATTTCTTGAGTTTCTGCGATTCCGCCAATGTTTGAACCGGCGAAACTTCTTCTTCCCATTAAAAGACTGAAAGACGTTACAGGAAGCGGTTCCATTGGAGCACCAACTAAAACCATATTTCCATCTACTTTTAGTAAATTCAGGTATTCATCTATATTATGCTGAGCCGAAACGCAGTCTAAAATAAAATGTAAACTTCGTGCATATTTTGCCATTTGTTCAGGATCTGAAGACAAAACAACTTCGTCTGCTCCTAAACGTTTTGCATCTTCGGTTTTAGATAACGAAGTGGTAAAAACGACAACATGAGCTCCCATAGCTTTGGCTAATTTGATTCCCATATGCCCTAAACCACCAATACCCACAACTCCTACTCTTTGTCCAGGACCTACTTTCCAGTGTTTTAACGGAGAATACGTTGTAATTCCGGCACAAAGTAAAGGCGCAACTCCGGCAAGATCAAGTTTATCCGAAATATGCAATACATAATTTTCATCCACAACAATACTTTCAGAATAACCGCCAAACGTTTGTCCACCCAAATGAACGTCAGGAGAGTTGAAAGTCAAAGTATTTCCAGGCTCACAAAATTGCTCTAAGTTTTCTTTACAATGCTCGCATTCTCGGCAAGAATCAACCATACAGCCTACTCCGGCTAAATCTCCAACTTTGAAATTCTTTACATGATCGCCTATTTTTGTCACTCTTCCCACAATTTCGTGTCCGGGAACAATTGGGTAAACAGTTCCGTGCCACTCGTTACGGGCAGAATGCAAATCAGAATGGCAAATTCCGCAATATAAAATCTCGATTTCAACATCGTGCGCCAGTACGCCTCTGCGTTTGATGTCTAGTGTTTTTAATAGTGCTTCAGCAGCTTCTGTACCAAAGGCTTTTATGTTTTTTGTTTCCATTTTAAGGGGTTTAGATTTTTTGTTTCAAGTTTTTCTTTGCTTCAGGTTTCAGGTTACTTTTTTTAGACATAAAGGTGCCAGGTCGCAAAGATTAAAACTTAAGACCTTAGCAAATCAGCATCTTAGAACCTTACTTCTTCACTCCGTAACTAAAATACTCATCATCAGTTACACTGTGTAACCAGCTTCCTGAGCCTTTGTCGATTTCTGTGATGATGGCGATGTAAGAGAATTTACTAAATGGTGTTGCGCCGTACCAATGTTCTACTCCCGGTAAAATAGTAAGCACTTCATCTTTATGAAGTAATCGTATTGCATGCCCTTTTTCCTGAAAATAACCAATTCCATTTGTGGCGATAAGCAATTGCAAACTTGCATTAACGTGCCAGTTGCTTCTTGCGCCAGGCTCAAAAGTTACTTCTTTGATCATTGTATTTTCAGGGTGAATGTCGCTGGTTTGTTTTTTATAGGAAACATTACCAGTCATATAAGTATTGGGCACTTTCCCTTCTTCGATAACGGTAGAATAAGTTGTTGACATAATAATTGGTTTTGAGTTTGGTTTATTAAAGACTATTATATTGCTCATCAGTTACAGGCTCAAGCCAGTCTACAATTCCCAATTGGGTATTTGTACTGATCGCAATATGAGTAAATTCGCTTTCTGGAGATGCTCCGTGCCAATGTTTAACTTCGGGCTGAATATTTACCACATCACCTTCATTTAGCAATTGAATTGGTTTCCCAACTTCCTGATAGTAACCTGTTCCGTGCGTTACAATCAAAATTTGTCCTCCGGGATGTGTATGCCAATTGTTTCTTGCGCCGGGTTCGAAAACGACATTACCAACTGCAGTATTTAAAATTGGGTCGTTTGGCACCAGCATTTTAACCCAGGCTTTTCCTGTAAAATAATCTGCCGAAGCCAAATCGCCTTTAGGAAAAATTTCATTTAATTGATTTTCTGTAGTTTTCATAATTATTTGTTTTTTACTATCGGGAAAACTAAATTAATAAAGCAAGAATGCGCTTTTAGAAGTTTTATTTAGTTCGCAGAAACCGATAAAGGATTAATACTAATTATTTCGAGGTAAAATTACTTTAGTAAATGCGATCTTAAATAACGATAATCAAACAAAAAATTAAGAATATGAAACAATTTACATTCTTAACGATTTCGGAATTGTACCTGTAAGTCTTTTAAAGTAATTATTAAAATAACTCGGATATTCAAATCCAAGTGAGTAACCAATGTCGGCAATGCTCCAGTCTGTGTGTTGCAATAAGGCTTTGGCTTCACCAATAATTCGTTCAGTAATATGCGCTGTAGTAGGTTTTCCGGTCACTTCTTTAACCGAACGATTTAAGTGGTTTACATGTACAGCAAGACTTTGAGCATAATCCTGCGGAGTTTTTAATATAAGCGGCTGATCTTTAGTTTCAACGGGAAATTGTCTTTCCAGCAATTCCAAAAATAAAGAAGTTATTCTGGAAGATGCATTTTTATGTTTAAAGAAATTTTCCGACGGCTGCATTTTCATCGATTCGTGCAAAATCAAATTGATATAATTACGCATTAAATCATCTTTAAAAACATAATCTGTTTCTTGTTCTTCGATCATTTTTTGAAACAACGAGTCTACAAAAACTTTCTGTTCTGTTGATAATGAGAAAATTGGAGTTCCGCCAATTTTAAATAAAGGCGATTCATGAAGACTTTCTGAACGGTCGTTTACTTTTAAAAAATCTTCGGTAAAAACACAGGCATATCCTTCATAAGTAGGCGAAAGCGTATCCCACGAATATGGAATGTGCGGATTTCCAAAGAATAAAATAGTTCCGTCAGTTTCGATTCCCCGATCTGCATAATGAATAAGACTTTTGCTGGTATTAATACAAATTTTGTAATAATCCCTGCGGTTATAGGTCGGGATTTTACTTATATCACCATTTATCTCATAAACTTTAAACCCTTTTAACTTTAAATCGTTAATTCCGAGGTCTGTTGCCTGACATGCGCTTTGCTCTTTCATTTTACAAAGTTATGAAAATCAAATAAAAGTCAAGAAAGTTTTTTTTGTTTCAGGTTTTAGGTTTTAGGTTTTAGGTTTTAGGTTTTAGGTTTTAGGTTTTAGGTTTGTGTAATAAACCCAACAGGTTTTAAAAACCTGTTGGGTTTGAAATACGTTACTAATTTACGCTCCGTTTGTCATCTCGACGGAGGAGAGATCACAAACGGAACGCTGCAAAGATTGGCGATTTTAATTTCGGATGATGGATTAAAATCCATCCCTACAATATGATCCGTTCCTCCGGAACTGGTTTTGTGTCCAGTTCATTTCGAGGAACGAGAAATCTCCGTAAGAATCTCGACAAAGATTGGATTCTTGTTGCGGAGTTACTTGCGGAGATCTCTCCTCCGTCGAGATGACAAAACTGCGTGTAAACTTTAGTTTATAGACAAAGTTTGAAACTTGAAACAAAACAACCTGAAACCTGAAACTTTTTCTACAAGAAATGCAATTTTTCTTCCTCAAGATCTAAATGCAAAATATGCTTGCGCACAATTTCTTCATCAATTCGGTGATCTTTGTTTTTATCTGTGAGCCATTGTCTTTGCAGGTTTAATATTTCTCTGTAAACTTTTTTGGCTTCTTCGGTCATTAAAATATCTTCGTTGTTAGAAACGCTTGCATCTTCCCATTTTACTGCGAGCTGCTGCAATACTTTTTCAGTTTCAAGATGTTGACTGTAGTTTGTTTTTAAATGATTCAGCGCCTGTTGAGAAAGCATTCGTCTTAACTTATTATACATTTCATCATCGGGCATAATAAAATCAGGATCCTGCATATTGAGTTTTTTAATAAGCCACGGCAACGTAAGTCCTTGTAAAAGTAATGTGGTCAATATAACAACAAAGGTGATAAAGAGAATCAAATTTCTTTGCGGAAATGCTGCTCCGCCCTGTGCGTAAACCGGAATCGACAATGCCGCTGCCAACGATACAACGCCTCGCATACCGGACCAGCCAATAATTACAATTCCTTTGTAACCCGGATGTCTGGAATCTGCAACTGTTATAAAATTTCGGGCTATCAAAGTGACAATTACAGCCGCATACGCCGATATTAACCTCGCAATAATCAAAACCAATGTAATCAAAAGACCATAACCAATCGCTGAGGGAAGACTCACATCTCCCAATCCAGAAGTAATTTCTGGCAAATCCAGACCAATAAACATAAAAATTAATCCGTTGAGGATAAAGCAAAAACTTTC
The DNA here is from genome assembly GCF_033657265.1 of Flavobacterium sp. MMLR14_040. Classification (NCBI taxonomy): domain Bacteria; kingdom Pseudomonadati; phylum Bacteroidota; class Flavobacteriia; order Flavobacteriales; family Flavobacteriaceae; genus Flavobacterium; species Flavobacterium sp. MMLR14_040. Next base: position 125,074 of record NZ_JAWVWO010000006.1, read on the forward strand.
CCAGACATTCACGCCGCGTAATCGCGATGTACTGCTTAAAAACGAAAGTCGGTTATTGGATAATAATAATCCCCCACTTACAACGGCAAGAACACCGGAACTGTGAATTTCTTCGGCAACAAGATAAATAACATAAGGCGTTACGATAGAAAATACGATATCTATATTGGCATCTGTGGGCAAATATTTATGCACTTTCATAAAAATAAAACCAATTGCTACGCCAACTCCAACTCCTGCAATTACCATCCAGCCAAAACTTGTTACAGCATTATACCAAACAAACTGTCCGGTTCCTGCGGTTATTAGCGCAAAGCGAAAAATAATTAGCGACGACGCATCATTCAGCAAACTTTCGCCTTCTAAAATAGAAGACAGTCGGCGGGGCACTTTTACAAATTTCAAAATGGCGCCCACACTCACGGCATCAGGAGGCGAAACAATTCCGCCAAGCAAAAAACCAAGTGCGAGTGAAAATCCCGGTATAAAATAATTTGAAACCAGTGCTACCGAAAGTGCTGTAAAAAACACCACCAAAAAGGCAAAACTGGTTATAATGCGTCGCCAGCGCCAGAGTTCTTTCCACGAAATTTTCCAGGATGCTTCGTACAATAATGGCGGAAGGAATATGAAAAAAATAAGTTCGGGATCGATACGTAATTTTGGAATTCCGGGTATAAAACTAATCGCCAGTCCCGCCAAAACCAATAAAACCGGATAAGCAACTTTTATTTTGTTGCTCGCCATAATCAGGAAAAGGATAACTATGACGATACCGATATAAAACGCGAGATTATCTAACATTTGAGAATTTTATTAAAAATTTATAAAGCTATAATCTTTTCAATATCAATATTAGGAAATATTTTTTGGATAAAGTAATTTCAATTGGCTGCGTTTTATTTAAACACATAGAAACATAGCTTTTTATTTTAAATTAAAAATTGAGAATTAAAAATTAAAATAATTCACAAGGCCGTTATGTACATTTGAACACATAGAAGCATAGAACTGTGCGTTTAAAAAGGCCTTTTACTTAGTTCAAATGCAGGTGAAAAAACCTTGATTTTCTAAAACCAGCTTCAAGTTAATTTTTAATTTTTAATTCTCAATTTTAATTAAAAAAATTATTTAACACTAACCGTTCCCGTTTTTAATCCTTTGGCTGTAGCCGATAAAATAACTTCGCCCACATTTTCGTCTTTTTGAATAATGATTTGAGCGTAGCCGTTAAATAATTTTCGCTTCCATTGTTCTGCCGGCGTAATTACCTGAATAATTCCGGGATCAGTATTCATCACATCCCAGTCTTTATTTTTTTGCAAAGGCGGCGCAATAATCTGAATCGTGTTTAAACCCTGTTTTAAAACAGCCGCATTCAAAACATATTTTTGATCATCATCTGTACTTGCCGGAATTTTATTTCCGTTCACAAAAACGACTGCGTTTATTCCGATTTTTTTATAAAAGAAAGTAACGGTATTGGTTTTAATATTGTTTTTTAAATCAAATTTTCCGCGATACACATATGCAGGAGCCTGATTTTTATAATCTCTGTCCTTAAAAGCTTCTTTCCAGTTATTATCTGCTTCAACTGTAATTTGGTTAGGAATAGTAGCCGAAGCCAATTTCTTCTCCTCAAAATTAGTTATAGCAACAAGTTCTATGTTATCAATAAATTTATCACTTTCTAAAGATGTTGGGTTACCATTTCCTACTCCAAGAATCTTTCCGCCTTTTATAGAAAAAATCATTTCGTGATTTGCAGTTGGTACATGCGCGCCTTTTTCATCTGTTGTTTCAGCTGTAATAACCATAACATTTGCATTCAAAATGTTTTCTTTATCAACAGAAAGTTTGATGTTTTGAGCATTTTCTGTCGTTTTCTGAACGTCCGAAAGTACCTTTTTGCCATTTTTATAACCAATCGCCTCAAGCGTTCCCGGTACATATTTTACCTTCCATTCTAAATGTCCATTTTGCTCCATTTTCTTTTTACCGAGACTTTCTTTATTCAGGAAAAGTTCTACTTCATCACAATTAGAATGTACCCAAACATCAATTTCTTTTCCTGTACTCCAGTTCCAATGCGGCATAATGTGCAAAACAGGCTCAGTTCCCCACCACGATTTCAAATAGAAAACATTGTCTTTCGGGAAACCGCAAACATCCATCATTCCAAAATACGAAGTAACCGATGGCCAGCCATAAGGTGTTGGTTCTCCGCGATAATCAAAACCTGTCCAGATAAACATTCCTGCTAAATATGGTCTTTCTGCATAAAATTTCCAGCCTTCTTCAATACTAAAAAAACTTGGTCGCGGTTTTTTGTCGTAAGCACTTTGATAATGTTTGGCATCATCTGTAAAATAAACACCACGCGTTGCAAATGTCGAACCTTCCTCTGTTCCCATTCCCGGTTGTTGTTTAAACTGATTTCTGTGTGCATCAATATCACCGTTGCCCATGTAATTATATCCCATAATTTCGACAACAGATGAAATTCCGCTTTTAAAACCGCTGCTAATTCCCACCGTTACAGGCCTTGTAGCATCGATACCTTTCGTAAATTCCTGCATCACATTCGTAATACGTTCGCCTGTAATATTGCCTTCAATATTCCATTCTTCATTTCCTACCGACCAGCAAAAAATACTCGGATGATTGCGATCGCGTTTTATCATGCGTTCCAAATCATTCAAATGATACTCATTAATTCCCATCAAACGGGTTTCATCAATAACCAGCATCCCCAGTTTGTCGCACGCTTCAAGCAATTCAGGCGTTGGCGGATGATGCGAACAACGATACGCGTTCGAACCCATTTCTTTCAGTTTTTTGATTCTGAAATATTGCAATTCATCTGGCAAAGCGGTTCCAATTCCGGCATGATCCTGATGATTGTTTGTTCCTTTTAGTTTTACCGATTTTCCGTTAAGGAAAAAACCTTTCTCGGCATCAAACTTTATAGTTCTAATTCCGAACGAAGTTTCATAACGGTCTATAATTTTTCCTTCCTGTTTAATTTCAGTTATTAAACGATATAAGTTTGGGTTTTCTATATCCCATAATAATGGATTATTAACCGTTAATTTTGAAGTGTAATTTGTTGTTTTATAAAAATTTGGAGCAGTTCCATTTTCAGAAACCGTTGTAATTTGTTTTCCCAGAGCATCCAAAATCGTCTGAACAATTTCGATTGCTCCTTTATAATTTCCTTTGTTTTCGATAGTAGTTTCAGCCGAAACTTCCGCTTTATTTTCTTTTATTTCAGAAGTTACATAAGTTCCGTTTTGCGCCACATGAAGCGGATTGGTTTTCTTCAAATAAACATGTCTGTAAATTCCCGCGCCTTCATAAAACCAGCCTTCTTCCATTGAGGCATCAACACGCACAACAATTGTATTTTCTCCGCCGTAATTTACGTAAGACGTTACATCATATTCAAAACCGTTGTAACCGCTTTCTTCTGTTCCGAGTAAATAGCCGTTGAAAAATACTGTTGAATTCCTGAAAACGCCGTCAAATTTTAGGGAAATAATTTTGCCTTTATCAGTTTCGGGAATACTAATTTTTTTTCGGTACCAGCCAATACTTTTTTCAGGAAAACCTTTTCCGGCAGTTTTAAAACCGTGACTAAAACTCGCTTTTTCACTAAACGATTGTTCAACTGCCCAATCGTGCGGAAGATCTAATTTTCTCCATGCTCTGTCATCAAAATTGCTTGCTGCCGGTCCGTCTCCAAATCCTGTTTTGGTTAAATACGAGAAATATCCGGTTGCATGACCAAAATCTTTTTCTGTATCAAATAAATGTCCAAATGAAAATCGCCAATCTTTATCGATCAGAGTCAAATCTCTTTCTGATTTATTTTGTGCCGAAGCAGAATAGAAAATAAGAAAAATAAAACAGAACAGAATTCCTTTTGAAAAAATAGCTTTCATAAAACGTGGTTAACGGAAATGGTTTGAAAATAGCGATAAAAATATTGTTTTTAATTTGATTAAAATAATAGTATTTTATCAAATCTTGTTTATTTCCCTTTAAATTAAGCGTAAAAATTAGATATTAAAAATTTAGAATGATTCTACTAGCAGTTCTTTAGGAAGATCTTGTTCTTTTGGTGTAATTTTATATTGAAATTCAACCAAAAAAAATAGTACCATGAGTGTTATTAAAGATGAAGATACGCTTCTTAGCACTATTAAGCGTATAGATCAGGAAATTGACAAACTAAATGATCAAAAAATAGTTGCTTTTTTTGATCATCTTGGATTGAGCGAAAGAGACGATGTGCCAAAGAATTTTCTGGATTTTGAAACCATCCTTATTGTTGTGCCAAACCGACATATTTCGCATCAATTAAAATATTTTAAATATTCAATCGCAAGACTTTCTTTCGTTACTAATCCGTATGCGAAAAACATTCACGTTTATGATTTTAAAGAATGGGATAGCGTGACGAGAAACAAAACACAATTTCAGGTAAGAGAATTGCTAAAAACCAATTTTGGAGGCGTAAGAACTATTATTGATGGGTTAAACTAATCTGAAATAACTAAAATGAAGTGGATCACAAGAGAAAGACCAAAAATTGACAGAATTGCATGCCCGTGGCTGATTCAAAAATTTGTTGATCCTGAAGCTGAATTTATTTATGTTCCTTTTGATCAGGTTATAACCAAAGCAAAAGAATTAGATGCGATTCCTTTTGATATTCCTGATGTCGAATTTACACATTATAATGAAGAATGTACTTTTGATTACATTATAAAAAAGTATCAAATTAAGGATCCTGCGGTATTAATTATGGCAAAAATTGTTCGTGGCGCAGATACGGACAGACACGAAATCGCAAAAGAATCGGCAGGACTTTTAGCAATTTCTGCAGGACTTTCTTATAATATCACAGACGATTTAGAATTGCTAAAAAACGGAATGATCCTTTATGACGCGCTTTACAGCTGGGCCGGGCATCTATATAAACAAAACCATTTGCAAAATAGTCCCTTCGAAAATTTGCTTCATGAAGTGTACAATAAATTTTTAAACGAAAAAAAATCAAGCAAAAAAACACCTTCCTGGGTTACGGATTTAAAAGAAATAATCCAGGATCAAATTGACGCTCAATTTACTTTTGATCTCAAAAAAATTTCCAATGATTTAGAACTCAATCCTTCTTATTTATCGCGGGAGTTTTCTAAATACTTTGAAGATTTGAATTTTGGCGAATATGTTCGAAAATTACGCATCGAAAAAGCCATAAATCTTATCCAGAATTCAACTTACACGCTAACTGAAATCGCTTACATGACAGGCTTTTCAGATCAAAGCCATTTTACGAGAATATTCAAATTGCATACAGGAAAAAATCCGTCTTCGTATAGAAAAAATGCTCTGAAAAGTAATTCAGATGGAAAAAGTAAATAACTCCTATTATCTTTTTATTTCAAAAATATTGATAAACTTTTTCTCTAGCTTTTGCCGTTTTCGCTCTTCATACCATCTCGAATAGAAAGCCAAAAAAAGTAAAAACAAATTAACAATTGTAGACGCTCGTCTTAATCCTCTTGCGAAAAAAAGAAAAAATATATTAATTGCCACAATCAAAATTATTGGAGAATAGTGCGACCAAAATTGCTGGTATTTATTACCCGCTTCCACAATATATTCTACTGTGACTCTATCATTAACTATTTTATACTTTCCATTTATTATATAATATGTTGATGCCTTTAATGAATTAACAGTCAGACTAAAATTGTTATCATCAAAAAATCCATAAAAAGGCTTTACTGCACCAGATAAAGGAAAAACTCTAACCTGCCCCAATGCTGCTTTTGGAGAACCAATTTCTGTATTATCGATTAATCTTCTTCGAAATTCAGACAAACTGAGGTTTGATTGCATAAATTGATTTGTTTCAGGTTTTGTTTGGTTTCAGGTTTCAGGTTTCAGGAAGAATCTTTGTCAAAGTTTTAAAACTTTGACAAAGATCTGTAAAGCAATTAACGTTCACGTTTATCCGCTTTGTGTAAACTTTAGTTTATAGACAAAGTTTCGCAATCCAAAACCTGAAACTTGAAACCTGAAACAAAACTTTTACTGTCCTACAATACTCTTCACCATTTCATTCAAGGCATTCCCATGAATATTTTTAGCCACAATAATTCCGTTTTTATCAATAAGAAAATTTAAAGGAATTGATTGCAGCATATAATCTCCAACAACTGGTGAAGTCCAGTATTTTAAATCACTTACTTGTGTCCATGGCAATTTTTGTTTAGCAATTGCTGCCAGCCAAAGCGGTTTTTTAGTATCCATTGAGACGCTGTAAATCAAAAATTTTCCCTGATAAGTGTTGTATAATTTCAGCAATTCAGGATGTTCTTTCGTACAAGGCCCACACCAGGATGCCCAGAAATCAACCAAAACCAAATCTCCTCTTAAAGAAGAAAGCACAACATTGTTTCCTTTTGGATCCGGAAGATCAATTTCCGGTGCGATGTCTCCAACATCAGTTCCAACAACCTGAGCTTTTGAGTTTGTTACAATGCATAATAAGAATCCTAAAATAAGTAAAGTTTTTTTCATAGTAATTATTGATAAGTTTGGGGTATCTCTTTATTTCATTAATCTCCATAAGTCTCCATCTTTTTGTCATTTCGACGTAAGGAGAAATCTCCGCAAGTAACTCCGCAACGAGAATCCAATCTTTGTCGAGCTTCTCGCGGAGATTTCTCCTTACGTCGAAATGACAACATTGTGTATAAACTTTGCGACTCTGCGTCTTTGCGAAATTAATCTACGAACAAATATAAATACTTCTTTATAAATCCTCCTCTCCTTCTTAAAATTATCCTAAAAAAATTTCTTTAAATTGGTATATCGGGAAAAGTCGATATATTTGCACCATGGAAAATATAGAAATCTTTAAAGCATTATCTAATAAGTCCAGATTGCAAATGCTGGAATGGTTAAAAGAACCTGAAATAAACTTTCCGGATCAGCTTCAGCATGCAGGATTTGAACACGGAGTTTGTGTTGGGCAAATTCAGGCCAAAGCCGGTTTGACGCAATCAACAGTTTCAGAATACCTGTCTATTTTACAGCGCGCCGGATTTATAGAATCTAAACGCGTAGGACAATGGACTTACTATAAACGCAACGAAGGTGCCTTTGAAGCACTCAGTAAATTAATTCAATCTAATTTGTAAATTACTATGAGTACAAACAACCTGTTTTCTCCATTTAACTTAAAAACGTTAAATCTTAAAAACCGAATCGTAATGGCGCCAATGACGCGTTCATTTTCTCCAAACGGAATTCCAACTGATGAAGTAGCCGCTTATTATCAAAAAAGAGCTGAAGGTGAAGTTGGTTTAATATTATCTGAAGGAACTGTAATCGACAGACCATCCTCATCAAACGACGGAAATGTGCCTCATTTTTATGGCGAAGCTTTAAATGGATGGGAAAAAGTAATTAAAGAAGTTCACGCTGCAGGTGGTGCAATGGGGCCACAAATCTGGCATATGGGAATTATGGATAATCACCATTCAGGTTGGGTTCCGCCAGTTCCTTTTGAAGGTCCGTCAGGATTAAACCGACCAGATTTCAGCAACGGAAACACCATGACTGAAAAAGATATCGCAGATACTATTATTGCTTTTGGTAAAGCTGCTGCTGATGCCAAAAGATTAGGTTTTGATACGATTGAAATTCACGGTGCTCATGGTTATTTAATCGACCAGTTTTTTAGAGCTGAAACTAATTTACGTACCGATATTTATGGTGGAAAAACATTGCCGGAACGTAATCGTTTTGCAATTGAAGTAGTAAAAGAAATTAGAAAAAAAGTTGGAAATGACTTCGCAGTAATCATGCGTTTTTCTCAATTTAAACCTTCTGATTACAATTATAAACTGGCTAAAAATCCACAGGAATTAGAAGCTTGGCTTAACCCTCTTGTTGATGCAGGTGTTGATATTTTGCACTGTTCTCAACGTCGTTTTTGGGAACCTGAATTCGAAGATTCTGATTTGAATTTCGCAGGATGGGCTAAAAAAGTTACGGGAGCACCAACCATTACGGTAGGTTCTGTTGGGCTTTCTGGCGATTTCTTCGGCGCTTTTGCAGGAGAAAGTTCTGAGCCAACTTCTTTGGAAGAGTTAAACAGACGTTTCGACCGTGGTGATTTTGATTTAGTTGCCGTTGGAAGACCTCTTTTATCTGATCCTAATTGGGTTGCTAAAATCAAAGCCGGAAAAACAGATCAATTGAAAGGTTTCAGTAAAGAAGCTTTGGGAGCATTGGTTCTTGAATAAGTTTTTTTTTTAAAGGTTCAAAGATACAAAGGTTCAAAGGGACAGAGTTTTTCTTTGAACCTTTGTTATTTTGTACGTTTTATAATCGTAGAGACGCACAGCAGTGTGTCTACACAATGCATATCCACAAAGAAAATAGACAAAAAGGGATGAAACATATAAAATGTTCATCCCTTTTTTTAATCATCATCTTCATCACCTGATTCGAAAAATTCATTTGGATCAAAAGGAATATCTTCATCCGGATCTTTATCATGCGCGTTTACACCAGGCGGATTAAATAATCCCCAACTGTCTTTAATGTAATTCCACATATCAAAATTTGCAACCCAATCAATAAATAACAATCGAAATTCTTCAATTGTATTTCGCAGTAATTCAATATAATCTTTATCTGTAATACCTTCTTCATATCGTAAACTACCGGCCTGAACATATAATTCCCTTGCTGCTTTGCGAATGATAGTTGCATTTTCCATTCGAAGATCATATAAATCTCCTCCTTCTGCTCCGGCGATTTTTACAGGAATCAACATTGCATTTTCTAACATATAACGAACTGTCGTTTCTTGCAAAAATTCGTTTTCTACAGGAATTATTTGAACCAGTCCCTCTGTTAGTCTAAAAATTTGTTCTGCCTTTTGATATATTGGCATATCATCAGTTTTGTCTGCTTCTGACATTTTTTTTATCGTTTTTTGTTCTTCCAAATTTAAAATTTAATAAACGAAAAATGAGAATGAATTAAATTACATTTTTATTTATTTCGACGTTTTTATTCTTTGTCGACATACTTTGTGTAGACGCACTGCTGTGCGTCTCTACGATTATGGAATCGGATAATTGGAATCGGATAATTTGGAATCGAATAATTTGGATCGAATAATTTGGAATCGGATAATTTTATTAAATAAAAAAGGGATGAAACACAAACGTTTCATCCCTCAATTTGAATATCTACAACTAACAAAATTAGAAATTCAATATTTTTATTTAGGTTCAGAGTTGCATAGGTTCAAAGGGACAAAGTTTTTCCCTCTGCACCTTTGTTACTTTGAACCTTTTATAAAGAAACTTTTCTTTTTTGAAATTTACTTTGAAGCCAGTTTCTAATCGGTTCATCGTATAATTTCAAACATAAATACGCCATTACGATGCTGGCAACTAAAACGCCAATGCCGACTAAATAACCATCTGCAAGCGAAACTTTATTATCTACAACCCAAGCTGTAAACCAATAAATTAAAGGATAATGTGTGATATAAATTGGGTATGAAATATCACCTAAAAGCTTACATATTTTAGATGAAAATGCACTTTTAATTTCTCCGCCGGCGCCAATGGCAACAATAAGGGGAAAAACCAGAATAATACAAATAGATTCATATAAACCATTCATCCATAAAGTGTTTTCGTCACCAAATCTTGGTAAGGCAAGCACAATTGTGATTAAAATACTGCAAACCCAGAAAGCGCCTTTTATGTGAGTTAATTTTCCTAAACGGGAAAGTAAAATCCCTGCAAAAAACGGATACAATAAACGCGTAAAACCAACATTCATTTGTTCCAGATTTAAGGACCAGCCGCCAATAACATCTCCTTTTGGGCCAAAAACGGTATAATTAATAAGTAAACCGGCAAATATCAGGACAAAAAAACCAAGTACTTTATTTGAGAATTTACGAAAAATTAAAGCGTACAAAATATTGGCTATATATTCGAAGAATAATGACCATGCAGGTCCATTTAAAGGATGCATTTCGCCCCAGCCCCTGATTTCTAATGATGGCGGAATTGGTAATAAGGTAAATCCAATAACCATGGTTACTATTACTTTCCAGGCTTCCATTCCGGCAATCATCGGAAATAAAATATCCGACGCCTGAAAGTAATAGAAAATGGCGCCAATAATCATTCCCATAATGACCATGGGCTGCAAACGTATTAAACGGCGTTTGTAAAATTCCCATTGCGACATTTTTACCCAGCGATCATCATATGCATAAGCGACAACAAATCCGGATAAAAGAAAAAAGAAGTCAACGGCAAGATAACCGTGATTGATGATTTGTATAAAACGATTTCCGCCGCCAAAAGCTTCAAAAATATGGAAAGCAACGACTAAAATCGCCGCCACTCCGCGTAAACCGTCTAAAATTTCGTAATGTTTTTTTGGTTGAATATCTGTAGAAATAGAACTCATAAAAATGGTTAATTGTTAATGGTTGATGGTTAGTTTTTAATTTTATTGAGATTATTTACTGCAAAGAACGCAAGGTTTTTACGCAAGGTTCGCAATGTAAAGTTGCAGAAAAGTTCGAAAAACTTAACGCAAAACTAAACAATTATCTAATTTTCAAATTATCTCAATTATCTAATTAATCTACTCTTGATGATTTTTCAACCATTCCAGTCTTCTTTGATCCGGTAAATGGGTTACTTTGAAGTTTTCGAATTTGGCTTCAAAACCTTTTCCGTCTGGAGAAGCGGCCATTAACCCAACCATAACAGGCGTATTGTCCTGCAAAGGCGCATTTCTGGCCAGGATATAATTTTTATCATCAAAAGAGTAGAAAACTTCCACAGCATCCAATCTTCTCACGACTTTTATCCATACAAATGGCGGTGCTTTTTCTACAGTTGTTACGCTCCAATCGCTTTTGTCATGTGTTACAACGGTGCTGATATTAAATTTTCCATCCACAAACTCCACTCCTGTTTTGATATAGTTTTTTTCATCAATACGAAGCATTAATCCCATTTGGTCAAAACGGGCGATGTAGCTTCCGGTTAGTTTTACTTTGGCTTCAAATTCGCCGCCGTAAGTGGCATAATAAAATGGTGCGTCATCAACCGTGAATCCGTAATGCGAAATTCGCCAGTAATCGCTATTTGCTGTAACGTTCATGATTAAGGCATTGTTTTTAATTTCCCATTTTTCAGGTTCATTAAACCATTGCATTTTGTTCAGACTTTGCGCCGAAAGATTCTGTGCCAAAAATAAAATTACGGCACTAAGTACAATTTTTTTCATGTGATTTATATTTTTTAAAACATTATTTTTTTATTTTTTTACCATTAAGATATTAATTTAGTTAAGTTTAAGTTCGTTGGCTTAACTTTCTTGATCTGTTTTTTTTAACCACAAAGCTTAATTAACTTAATATCTTAATGGTAAAATTATTTAAGACAAAGCCTCCTAATATTTTACCTACAACTTACTTCTAAAAGCAAAGCCGCAATTTTTTACAATTGCAGCTTTACAACCAACCAATTTAGAAATAATGAAACTATTGAAGTGAGAATCCCACTTTAGATTTTATATCTGTTGAAGAGGCACCAACGATTGCTTCAAAAGCGCCCGGTTCTGCAACCCAGTCGTGTTTTTTATCATCAAAAAAGCTCAAAGCTGTTTTATCAATTGTAAAAGTCACCGTTTTTTCTTCTCCCGCTTTAAGCGAAATTTTCTCGAATCCTTTTAATTCTTTTATCGGACGAACTAATGAAGATTTTAAATCGCTGATATAAAGCTGAACAACTTCTGAACCTTCACGGGTTCCTGTATTTTTTACTTTTACAGAAAACGTAATTTTTCCATCAGCAGAAACTTGTTTTTTATCCGCTGTCACTTTTCCGTATTCAAAAGTCGTGTAACTTAATCCGTGACCGAAAGAGAATAATGGTTTTGCTTTTTGTTTGTCGGCATAACGGTATCCAACAAAAATGCTTTCATTGTATTTCACATCATCTCCACCAGGAAATTCTCCTAAAGCGTGCGCACCATTATCAGACAATTTTACAGGAAAAGTAAAAGTCAATTTTCCTGACGGATTTACATCTCCAACTAAAACAGCTGCTAAAGCATTTCCTGCTTCTGTACCTAAAAACCAGCCTTGTACTATTCCCGGAACTTCTTTTACCCACGGCATTGCCACGGCATTTCCTGAAATATTTACAAAAACTATATTTTTATTTACTTTCGCCAATTCAGCAATTAATTTGTCCTGACCATAAGAAAGTTCTAGTCCTTTACGATCGTGGCCTTCTGCATCCTGATTGTCGCTTTTGTTTAAACCTCCAATAAAAAGCACAATATCAGCATCTTTGGCTACTTTTAGAGCTTCTGCAGTCAGTTCAGCAGCAGAACGTTTGTCTTCTAAACTTACTTTTGCAATAACGCCGTTATAATTACTTGTCGGATCTCCCACATAACCGCGAGCGTACACAATTTCAGCCTGATTGCCAATTCTTTTCTTTAGACCTTCAAGCGGTGTAATTTCATATCTTGCTTTCAATGAAGAACTTCCTCCGCCAACAGTCATCATTTTAATAGCATTTTCACCAATTACAGCTATCTTTTTAGTTTTCGAAAGATTAATTGGCAAAATATTATTGTTGTTTTGAAGCAATACAATTCCTTCTTCGGCAATTTTTAAACCTGCTTTTGCGTGCTCTTCTGTTCCAAAAGATCCAAAAGGACGGTTTTTATTCATCGTTGTCAGGAAAGACAAACGTAAAATACGGCTTACTTTCTCGTCTAATTCTTTCGTTCCCACTTCGCCTCTGGCAATCATAATAGAGTATGGTTTTGCCAAAAAGTAGTTGTCATAAGCATTGCTCGTTCCCCACGAAAGTCCGTTTGTCCAGGAACCAAATTCCATATCCAAACCATTGTGAATTGCTTGTTTAGTGTCATTAACGCCACCCCAATCTGAAACTACAACGCCTTTAAAACCCCATTCTCCGCGAAGAATATCATTCAACAAAAACTCATTATGGCAACATTGCTGTCCTTTATATTTATTGTACGAACCCATAATGGCCCAAGCATCACCTTCTTGTACTGCAGCTTTAAAAGCCGGCAAATAAATTTCGTATAACGCTCTGTCATCAACAATTACGTTAACAGAATTACGATTTGTTTCCTGATTATTTAAGGCAAAATGTTTTACGCAAGCCGCAACTCCGTTTGACTGTACTCCTTTAATATAAGGAACCACCATTTTTGAAGTCAGGAAAGGATCTTCTCCCATATATTCAAAATTACGACCGTTTAATGGGGTTCTGTAAATATTAACTCCAGGTCCTAATAGTACATTTTTATTACGGTAACGTGCTTCTTCACCAATTGATTTTCCGTATAAAGAAGCCATTTCTTTGTTCCATGTTGCAGAAAGTGCGGTAAGCGCAGGAAAAGCAATACAGGAATCGTTTGTCCAGCCTGCCTGATCCCATTCGTCCCATTTAACTTCGGTACGAATTCCGTGTGGTCCATCGGTCATCCAGTTTTCCGGAATTCCCAAACGCGGAACACCAGGCGAACTAAATTTAGATTGTGCGTGAATCATGGCAATTTTTTCGTCGGTGGTCATTTTCGAAAGTGCATCTGCCACACGCTCTTCAATCGACTTTTTATCATCAAGATAAACCGGAACTTTGTTTTGGGCATTTATCCCAATCGAAGTCAACAAAAGTAAAACAACAATTGTTTTAACGTTTTTAAACATAACTATAATTTATTAAAGCATTAATTTATATCTAAGATAGCTTTGTGTCAAAAGTACCCTTTAATAATATTGTAAAGCTAAAACGTTATAGTATGCATGAGATTTTTAAACGAAAAAAAGTAGTGAAATAAAAATTTAAACTATTGATTTACAAATATTTAATAAATTTTAAAGCCCAAAAAAAGTAGTGGTTTTAAAACAAAACATTACACTTTAAGTGAAATTAAACCTATTTTCATGACCATTTCTTCAAAATCATTTCGCGAAACTGCGGCTTTATTTCGAGCTCTGGTTCTGTAGTTGTAAATTGTGCTTAAAGAGTAACGCAGAAAGGCAGCAATTTTTACGCTGTCAGTAATTCCGAGTCGGATTAAAGCAAAAATTCTAAGTTCTGTATTGAGTAATTCACCTTGTTTCAAAACGATTTGTTCTTCTTTAATCAGCAATTCGTTAAAGTCTTTCACGAAAGTGGGATATAAATTCAGAAATATAATATCGAAGTTTTTATACAATTCTTCAAGTTCATTATCAACCAAAGTTGTTGATTTGAGCATTTTATAAATTTCGTCAAACTGTTTCGCCGTTGCTTTTTTATTTAAAATAATGCGATAGTTTTCTAATTTATTGATGTATGCCGAACACAAATTGAAAAAATGCGCAATATATTCTTCCTTAACGTGATTCGATTCTGATAATTGCGAATTACGTTCCTGCAACTGATTATTGGTTTCGGTAATATCTTTGTTTAATTCGGCCAGTTTTTGACTTGTTTCGTATAATTCTCCACGAATTCTAGAAACTTTTTTCATTTGTTTGTAAACGTAAATAACCGCCACAATCAAAAATACAGAAAGTAAGCTAATGCATAAAAGATACAATTGCAATTCTGTTTTTCTTTTGGCTTCTTTTTCTAAATAAACGGTATTGATAATAGAATAAACCTCTGACATTAAAAGTGTTCGAAATTGTACATTGCAATAAAGCGCATCTTCAATTGCAGATTGTGTGAGTTTGTACGCCATATCGACATCACCAGCTTCATAAAAAACCAAAGCCAGTTCCTGAAGCGACGCATTATCTTTATTTGCGTTTTTAATATCTGCAGTGGCAGAAAGTGCGTAGTATTTTTTTCTTAATTCTAATTGATGTGTTCCCTCATAAATACTGCCTAAAAGATAGGTAATCATGGCATATTGCGGATTATCTTCTTTGGTGGTTTTCAATAAATCCAGTAATTGTTTTTTCGAAATGTCTATCTTTTTCTGGGACATTCGCTGCTGAATTTTATTAATCTGATAGTTTAAAGTATTTGGATCTAAAACCATTAGCAGCGAATCACGGTATTTTCGTATTTGCTCAATGTATTTTATATCGTAACTATTGGCCGCATAATGCTCAAAAAATTCACGATACGCGACATAGTAATTAGGAAGCAATGTTTTTGATAATGCTTTTTTGTTGATACTTTTTAAAATAGCTTCAGATTCACGGTATTTTCCCGAAGAAGAATATAGCGTAACCAATTGAATGTTGGCTAAATCTGAAAGTTCTTTGTTTTGAAGTTCTTCAGCAATTTTCAAATTCTTTTTTACATAAAAAATAGCCGAATCTGAATTGAATTTTTGGTATTCTGTATATAAAGTTTTATTGTAATTGTATTCCTGTTCTTTGCTTAAATCAGCCGATTTTATTTTTTTGAAATTTAAAATGCGCTCTTCTTTTAGCTCCACATATCGCTGTTTATTTTTTAGCGCGTCGTTTAGTTTCTTCAAAATAGTATCTGTACTATCCGATGCAAAAACAGGATTTCCTAAAAGAACGAACAAACAAAACAACAGATAATTTTTCAAACCAATTAAGATATAATGAGACTTACAAATATAAGAAAGTGCGCAAACAAAAATGAATTATTTAGTAAGTCGTAAAATTTGAACTTTAGTAACAAAAAATCAAACAATAAAAAATTTAAACTTCTGTCGGGCTAGGGCAATCATTTTCATAAGAATATTTTCGTGCAGTTTGTCATTTCGAGGAACGAGAAATCTCCGCAAGAAACTCCGCAACGAGAGTCCAATCTTTGTCGAGTTTCTTGCGAAGCTTTCTCCTTCGTCGAAATTGACAAGATGGGATTACTTTGCATTTCAAGGGATTAAAATCTCTTGCTACAAAATAAATCATTCCTCGGAATTTTATAAAGAGTTCCGGAGGAACGGATCATATTGTAGGGATGGATTTTAATCCGTTCATTACAAAATAGCCAGTCTTTGTCGAGCTTCTCGCGGAGATTTCTCGTTCCTCGAAATGACAAACAGTACGTTTTAACGTTACATTACAAAAGATTTTTCTACCAGATCTGCGTGAAAAATATAAAAGGATTTAATTTATAAATTAACATCGAATCGATACCTTAAACATACCAAATTCATTAGACTTTCGTAAATTTGATTTTATTAATTCTCTAATTTAAACCACCAAAATATGCCACATTTTATTATTGATTGTTCCGAAAACGTAATCCGAATGAGATCTGCAGATGAAATCATGCAGGTTGTTTTTGATGCCGCTTTGTCTACGGATCTTTTTATTGCTTCTGAAATTAAGGTTCGCATTAATCCCTTTGCGTATTATAATAACGGAAATAGTTTAGACGATTTTATTCACGTCTTTGGATATATTATGGAAGGTCGAAATACAGATCAAAAAGCCCAATTATCAAAAGCGATTGTAACTAAACTGAATAAAATTCTTTCTGAAGTTCCGGTAATTTCAATTAATATCAAAGATTTTGAGAAAGCCAGTTATTTTAATAAAACCATGATTTAGAACCTAAAATGACAGACAATGATATTACTAAATTGATTTCATTGCTATTTTGTCATAAAAAAAATAATTCCACTTGTTTATTCAAATCTGAATATTAAAGTGGAATTATAGCCTTAATCAATTTTTATCTAACCAAAAATATACTTGTAATTAAGGTTTAAGCTCTGTAAACTTACTATCTGCTTCAAAAGCTTTTTTTACTTTTTCAACTGTAATTTCTTTTGCTACCGAAAACTCAGCTGTTTTTTTAATGTCTTCAGATGAAGCTCCAACCAAAACTTTATACGTTCCGGCTTCTGCAATCCAGGCGCTTTTATTTTCTAAAAACGAAGCCAGATCTTTTGGAGATAATACCAATTGCAATGTTTCACTTTCGCCTGGTTTTAGTTCTTTGGTTTTACCAAAAGCTTTTAATTCTTCTTTTGGTTTATCAATAGATTTTGCGGGAGCCGAAAGGTAAACCTGCACTACTTCTTTACCAGAAACTTTTCCTGTGTTTTTTACGGTGACAGAGACCGTCAGTTTGTCTTTAAAAGTTGGTGCACTTAATTTTACGTCTGTATAATCGAATGTCGTATAAGAATTTCCAAAACCAAACTCGTAAGATGGTTTTACATTAAATGTGTTGTAATAACGGTATCCAACATAAACGCCTTCTTCATAAGTTACCTCTTTCGGATTATTGGCAGGAATTCCGGGGAAATTTTTTGCCGAAGGTGTATCAGCATATTTCATAGGAAAAGTCATTGTCAATTTTCCAGACGGATTTATTTTTCCTGAAACTACATCAGCAACAGAATGTCCGCCTTCCTGACCTGGCTGCCACGCCAGTAAAATAGCATCTACTTTATCTTTCCATGAAGCTGTTTCGATTACACCGCCAATATTTAAAATAACGACAACTTTTTTTCCTTTTGCATGAAAAGCTTTTGAAATTTTATCCAGCATTTCAAGTTCTTCCGTTGCCAGATTGAAGTCATTATCAACTACTCTGTCGTTAAATTCTCCAGAGTTTCTTCCTAAAGTAACGAATGCAATTTCAGAACTTGCTGCTTTTTTAGCAATAAAAGCATCATCCAATTTCAATTCAGGAAGTCTTTCCGGCAAAGCCATAACTCCTTTTTCTTTTCTTCTTTCCTTTTCAGCAAGTACTTCTTTATCAGCGTATGGTTTATACAAATCAACTAATTCCTTATCTAATTTGTAACTTGCAGCAGTCAAACCTTCTAAAAGGGAAACCGTGTGTTTATTGTTGACACTTCCGCTTCCTGTTCCGCCTGTAATCCAGGCGTAAGACGTAACGCCAAATACAGCAACTTCTTTTTGTTTGTCAGCAAAAGGCAATGCATTATTGGTGTTTTTAAGCAAAACTATTCCCTCAGCAGCTGCATTTCTGGTTACTTCGGCATTTTTTGTTAAATTAGGTTTATCGCTGTATTTATATTTGGCAAAAGTTGGTGTGCGGAAAATATATTCTAAAATTCTTTTTGCATTTGCATTTGCCACTTCCTGAGATAATTTACCGGAGTTTAAAGCTTCCAACAATGCTTTTTTCTGTACCGGAATTCCTGGCATCAAAAGATCGTTTCCGGCAATCATTTGTTTTACAACATCAGAACTGGAGCCTTTTTGTATGCTTTCAAAACCCGGAAAACCGCCAAACCAGTCTGTCATTACAATTCCTTTAAAACCCCATTCTTCTCTCAAAACCTGAGTTAATAAATCTTTTCTTGCAGACGTATATTCGCCGTTAAGTTTGTTGTATGAAGACATTACAGTCCACGGCTGCGATTCTTTCACCGTGATTTCAAAACCTTTTAAGTACAATTCCCGAATTGCTCTTTCAGATACATGCGCATTAATTGTTAAACGGTTGGTTTCTTCGTTATTAACCGCAAAATGTTTAATCGAAGTTCCAACGCCCTGCGACTGAATTCCGTTTACGATTGCTGCTGCAGTTTTCCCTGAAATCAGTGGGTCTTCAGAATAATATTCGAAGTTTCTTCCGTTTAAAGGATTTCTGTGGATGTTTAAAGCCGGCGCTAACAAAACGTCAACACCATATTCTTTTACCTCATTTCCCATTGCTTTTCCAACTTCTTCTAACAGTGCTTTATTCCAGGTTGAAGCCAAAGCCGTTCCTACCGGAAATGCCGTTGCATAATAGGTTTTTGTATCATTATCTCTTGTTGGCTGAATTCTTAAACCCGCTGGGCCATCGGCAACAACCGTTGCAGGAATTCCGAAACGCTCAAAAGCAGCAGTTCCGCCGGCAGCTCCCGGAACCAAACCTTTTTTAGAATCTCCAATAGGACCTGTTAAAACTTCGATTCCCGGCATTCCCGTTCCGATAAGCAGTTCTGCCTTTTCTGCGTTTGTCATTTCCTTGATAATCGCATCAATTCTTTGATTATTAGAAAGACGTGTATCTTCCCAAAGATCTAATTTTCCGTTTCTGTTATAATCCGTAAAAGTAAATCCTTTAATAGTTACCTGTGGTGGATTCGTTTCATCATTTGGAATGGTATTCCATGAAACATTAGAAAGTACTAACGCGGTTAAAAGTGACAACTGCGCTGTTTTTATAATTGTTTTTTTCATAATTGGAAATTTAGAAAGTGGTTGAAAATAGTAAAGTTGTAGTATTTGATAATTTTCATTGCTTCATTATGAAGCAATATTAATTACTTTTTTCCGTATCAACAAATAAAATCCCTTAAATTTTCATTTATCATAATTTTACAGAAATAAACCAAATAAATTATTACCGAAATAAATATTCGATTAGGAATAATTTAGAATAAAAAAAGAACCAGAAGGATTGATTTTACAGGAATTTTTAGAATTTTTGCATTATTACACTCATTTATAATTCTCAAAAAGAGTAAATTTGAAAACAAATCAACACAATGGAATTTAAAAAATTACTTGAACAGCAATCTGAAGAAGCGTTTAAAAAATATATTCCGACGCTTTCTATTGACTGTGCTATTTTTAGCTTTCATGAAAATTCCCTTCATGTTTTGACTGTAAAAATGAAGGATCAGGATGCCTGGGGACTTCCCGGAGGTTATGTAGAAAAAGAGGAAAACGTAGATGATGCAGCAGTTCGCATTTTAAAAGACAGAACCGGAACAGAAAATATTTACCTGCAGCAATTTTATACTTTTGGAAATTTAAAACGTTCTGAAAGTGCTTTTGAAGCTTATGATGATAGCATTTGGAACAAACAGCGTTTTGTCTCTATAGGATATTATGCGTTGGCGGAATATTCACAAGTGAAATTAGTGATTGATCAATATTCTAGTGTGGTAGAATGGAAATCTATTGATGATTTACCCGCATTTATGATGGATCACAGAACCATTTTTGATAAAGCCTTACTCACACTTCGGGAACAGTTAAACAATCATCCAATTGGTTATAATCTTTTGCCTGAGAAGTTTACAATGCCGGAACTTCAAAAATTATATGAAGCTATTTTAGGAAAAAAATTGAACCGCGGAAATTTCTATCGCAAAATTCTTCGTTATGATATCCTGACCAAATTAGACGAATCACGTAAAGGCGGCGCGCACAAAGCTCCGGATTTGTATAGTTTTGATTTGGAGAAATATAATAGTGCTTTAAAAGAAGGTTTGAAGGGAAGCTGGTGATTTTTTTTCACCATATAAGTGATGTAAGTTTTTTTTTATAAACTTTGGCGGTGTTTATTTTTTCCACAATCAAGAATTTTTCATAGTAAAGAAACCACAATATTGTCCTCCCGAGGAACGAGGGATCTCATCAAGTAACTCGACAAAGATTGGCGATTTTAATTGTGGAGTTTCTTGCGGCGATCCCTCGTTCCTCGGGAGGACAAAAATACGTATCGCATACTTGATCGTAAAAAAAGCTTTGTCAAAGCTTAAACTTTGACAAAGCTGCTGTTAAGCAAAACTTTTAAATGAACTTATATGACTTATATGGTTTAAAGATTCGCAGCAATTGGAGCCGCCAAACAACTCTCCGGAATATCAAAAGCGTTTACCAAAGCCACAGCATCAGGGCGAATATCCCAACAAAGCTGGTTTACGATTTTACGGATTGTTTTGGTTTTTACGGCTTCCATATACCCGTCTTCAAGATACCAGGCTTTGTTTTTTTCTATCTGCGAAAGCGCGTATAATTGGTATAATTTTGTCAATATTTCTTTTGATTTTTCATCTTCAACTGTTTTTATGGCTTCCTGAAATTGCTCTAAAACAATTCTTTCCAAATATGCCTGCGCTACATCAATCATTTGATGCTGGACCACATTAAAGGCATCGTAAGGTTCTAAACCGCCATCGACCAATTTTTTGATACGTCGGGCTGCAGACGCCAAAATTGTTTTTTCTCTATGGATAAATGCCTGCAAATGAAACTCAGAATCTAATAAATGTTCATCGTCTGTTCTTCTGGTTGCAATTGGATTTTTTTCAGAAATCGCCACTTTTGCATTTTCGTATACATAATTGATGATTCCCAATGAACCCATTTCTCCAAATGCTTTTCTGAATTCAGCTAAACGATTTTTGGCAACTAATTGCATTAAAACGGTATTATCACCTTCAAAAGTGGTGTAAATTTCGGTGTCGTTTTTTAAATCGTCGATTCTGTTTTCAGATAAATAACCTTTGCCGCCAATGGCTTCACGGCATTCCTGCAAAATATCTCTGGTGCTCCAGGTTGAATAGGATTTCATTCCGGCTGCAAGGGCTTCAATTTCCTGCATTTCGGCTTCGGTTTTATTCAGGAAACGATTCGTAAGGTATTGTAATGCAAAGTGAACGGCATAGGTTTTCGCTAAATGCGGAAGTAATCTGCGTTGGTGCATTCTGTAGTTTAAAATCGGAACTTCTGATCCGCCTTCGGGACCAAATTGTCGGCGTTGATCACTGTATCGAATGGCAATTGTCAATCCGGATTTTGCTGCTGCCAATGCTGAGCGCGGAATCCCGATTCGGCCACCAACCAAAGTACCTAACATCGTGAAAAAACGTCTGTTATCACTCGGAATAGGACTTTCAAATTCACCTTTTTCATTTACAGAAGCAAATCTGTCGAGCATATTTTCTTTTGGAATTACAACCTGATTGAAACGAATTGTTCCGTTATCAACGCCATTTAATCCCATTTTATGACCGCAATCGCCAATGGTAATTCCGTTTAACGTATTTCCGTTTGTATCGCGCAGCGGAACCACAAAAGCATTTACGCCGTAATCGTGATCGTTAATAATTAACTTGGCAAAAACGGTTGCCATTTGTCCGTGAACGGCCGCGTTGCCAATATATTCTTTTTGCGCTTTTTCATGCGGTGTATGAATCGTAAATGTTTGATCGTTATGATTGTAAGTTGCCGTGGTTTCTAATCCTTTTACGTTTGAACCGTGATGTGTTTCGGTCATGGCGAAACAGCCCGGGATTTTTAGCGAACCAATATCATTTAAATATTTAGCATAATGCTTTTCGGTTCCTAATGATTGAACGCTCATGCCCCAAAGTCCAAACTGAACGCCAAATTTGATCACCAAACTTAAATCGTGATAACTCAACGTTTCCATAATCGCAAAATAATCGGCTATGTTTTCTCCTCCACCGTATCGCTTTGGATACGCCATATTTCCGAGATTTTCTTCGGCTAAAATTTTACACCAATCGTAAACGGTTTGACGATAAACATTGATGTCTGTAGAAGTTTCATAAGCAAATTCAGGTCTTGAAATAACTGATTTTACTTTTTTTATAATTGCAGCTTCTTTTCCGTCTAAAAGAGCTGTTATTTTTTGAATATCAAAATTAGAATCTGTTTTTGAAGTTGCTGTAAAAGATTCTGCTTTGGTTTTAAAGTTCTGAATTACTTCTTCGCCCAAAACACCCAAATCATTTTCGAGTTTTAAAAATTCCGGTCTTAAAGTCGAAATATCTACGTCTTTTTCTGAAAGTGCTTCGGCAATATCAAAAACCGATTTTATGGATGATTTATCTTTTATACTGCCTTCAATATCCTGTTTCCATTGCGACAATTCATTTCGCGTAGGCGGATTTGAAATATCAACTTTAGAAAGAAGCTGTTGTTTTTCTTCCGGCGAAAGCCAGGTCAAATCATTAATAAATGTTTGAATAGTGGCAAACTCTTTCTGTGTTAAAAGATCATCTGACCACACTAAATAAAATAAGGGAATGAAGGCTTGTAATTTGGTATTTTTCATAAGATTTTGAATCTGGTTGTTTTGCTTTTTTACCACAAATTACACAAATTTTCACAAATTTTTTACCAGCTTAATTTTATAGCTAAAATTAAGAAATTCAATTCGTGGAAATTCGTATAATTCTTGGCAACTTTTAATATGCATTATTACATAAAAAAACAGAAATGAAAAATACTCATTCCTACTTAAATATCCTGTTAAGATTCTGGTAATTTTATGAATGTTTTAGAAAAAGAAGTTGCCACGAATTACACTAATTTTCGCTAATTTTTATCTTCTAATCTTATAAATAAGGTTATAAAGTTTTAATTCGTGAAAATTTGTGCAATTCGTGGCAAACAAAAATTAGCCACAACTTCACGAATGTTCATCAAATATCATTTGAAATCTGACTATGTCAATTTGGAGTTTTCAGGTTCGTGAAGTTTGTGGCAAAAAGTTTAAGCGTTTTTTGAAGCCGGCGTATATCGTTGCTTCAACGCAAAAAGGTGATGCGAGTTAAACACTAAAACGGCTATAAAAATAATACTGTAAGCTGTTATTTGTAAAATCGTGATATTTTCGTGATACACAAAAGTGGCCAACCCGAAGGCAATCATTGGGTTTATGTTCAACAACATTCCAACTGTTGATGAATTAATGCCGGAAAGTGCATATAAATTAAGGAACAACGGGAAAATCGTAAATAAAATAGCAATGGTTTCGATACAGAAATAAAACTTAAATTCTGTTGGAACCGGACCGCTGTACGCCGGATAAAATGGCAATAAAATCAAGGCTGCCAAGGTTATATGAAACGTAAGAACGATAAATTTGTCAAAACCTTTATTGACACGCTGGCTTACTAAATAACAGGCATAGGTAAATCCTATTATAATGCTGAAAAACATATCCATAATATCGGCATACGACAAAAGTAAACAGCCGGAAATACTTAATCCTACAGAAATCCATTGGGTTTTGCTTAGTTTTTCATGCAAAAGAAAATACGCCAAGAGAGTCGTTAAAATTGGACAAACCAAATACGCCAATGAAGTTGCTTTTACACTAACATGATTCATTACATAAATGAATGTGAACCAGTTTAACATCAGGAAAACGCTTCCGCCAATGTTTAATAAAAGTGCTTTTCGTTTTTCTGATTTTGGTAATGCTTTGAAGGTTTCGATTGTTTCTTTTACTTTTTTTCGTTTGAAAGCAAAAGAAATCAGCAACATTAAAATACTACAGCTAAAAACACGAAAGAATAAAATATCCAATGAGGCATATTCGTGAATTGGTTTTAGCACAAGGCTAAAAAATCCCCAAATGGTGTATGCCGTTATGGCTGCGATGTAGTATTTTGTTGTTTTCACGGATTTTGGTTTTTGGTTTGTTTTTGTGATGAAACAAATTTCTTAAAAATAAATAAGCAATACAGATACAGTTTTTGTAAATTGCACCATAACAGTTTTTTTTTATGAGAAATTCTAATTACTTGTATCTGCAATTTGCCGACCGGATTGAAAAGCAAATCAAATCGGGCGTTTTAAGTGTTGGCGATAAACTGCCTTCGATTCGTGAAGTAGTGGCCGAAACCGGTTACAGCATGAGCACGGTCAGCAAGGCGTATTACGAAGTCGAGAGCCGATCTTTGATTGAATCGCGGCCGCAATCCGGCTATTATGTGAGTAATACATCTGCAAGAATTATCACGGAACCTTCACCGAGCAGTCCGGTTTTGAAATGCCTAAACATTGATCGCGAGGATTTAATAGATCAGGTTTACCGCAATATGACGGATAAAAGTATTACGATGCTTTCTTTGGGCTTTCCATCGAATGAACTTTTGCCAATTGCCAAGTTGAACAAGGGAATTATTCAGGCAACACGCCAACTCGCAAATAGCGGAACGAGTTATGAGGAAGTGCAGGGAAATTTGAATTTAAGGAAAGAAATTGGACGCTGGTCGTTTACGTGGGGTGGCTCGCTGACAGAAAATGATATTATTACAATGCCGGGTTGTACAAGTGCTATATCGCATTGTTTGATGACTTTAACGAAACCCGGCGATACGATTATTACAGAAAGTCCTGCATATTTTGGTGTTTTGCAACTGGCTAAATCACTCGGTTTGTATATTATGGAATTACCAACAAATATGACAACGGGAATTGAACTGGACGCTTTAAAAAAGGCGCTTGCTACAAAAAAAGTAAAACTTTGTTTGTTGATGAGTAATTTTAGCAATCCGTCTGGAAGTATGATGCCGGTTGAACATAAAAAAGAGGTTGTAAAGCTGATGGAATTCTATGATGTTCCGTTGATTGAAGATGATATTCACGGTGATTTGTACTTTGGCTCGAGCCGACCAACGAATTGCAAAACTTACGACGAAAGCGGCATTGTGCTTTGCTGTAGTTCGGTTTCTAAAACTTTGGCGCCGGGTTATCGCGTGGGTTGGGTTTCGCCGGGGAAATTTAAAAAACAGATTCTGCGAAATAAAATTTATCACACGCTCTCCTCGCCTACTATTACGCACGAAGTTGTGGGTGATTTTTTAAAAAACGGACGTTATGAAAATCACCTTCGCAAAATACGCCAAATCTTACATCAAAATTGCAATAATTATATCAATACGGTTTTAGAATATTTTCCGGAAGGAACAAAAGTGAGCCAGCCTCAGGGCGGTTTTTTTCTGTGGATTGAATTGGATAAAAGCATTGATACGGCGGCTTTTTATCATTTGGCTATGCAACATAAAATTAGCTTTGCGCCAGGAAGAATTTTCTCTTTTCAGGATCAGTTTTCGAATTGTATGCGACTGAGTTTTGGTTTGCCGTGGACAAATGAATTGCGACATTCTATACAGACGTTGGGGAAATTGCTTAAAACCTGATGTTGTATTGCGATAAACCCGACAGGTTTTAAAAACCTGTCGGGTTTGATATACGTATAGTTTGTCATTTCGACGCAGGAGAAATCACACATGAAACTCTACAAAGAAAATCGACAATCTTTGTCATGAAACGCAGATGACACGGATTTGCTTTGCAAAGACGCGGATTTAAACGGATTTTTACCTTAATTACAAAAACTTAGTTGGTAGGAACGAAGGATAACATCCGCAAATCGACAAAGATTGGCGATTTTCTTTGCGGAACTTCTAGTGTGATCCTTCCTTCGTCAGGATGACAAACTGAACAAAAAAACCTTATGGAAACGAGTGCCCTAGCCCCGATAGTAGTGGAAAGCCCGGAGCTAAAAAAACTAATTTTTCTTGCCAGAAAACAGCGACCAGCGGAAGCTCGTTTTATGGCTTAGAAAAATAGTTTTTTTAGCGAGGACTTGAAACGGATAGCGGGATTAGCTTCTAATAAAAATTTAAATTCCAATTTTGAAATTCCAAATTCGAGATCCAAATTACAATTTTGAAATTCCAAAAATAAAAACAAAAAAACCAGACAACACAAAAGCGTTGTCTGGTTTACAATTAAATAGACTAATATTAATTAAAGAACAAAGTACTCGTTTCCGGTAAGTTTTGCCGGTTCTGGTTTGAGATCAAATTCTTTAATGATGTCAAACTCAACCTGAAACTCGTTTAGCATTTGCATTAAATTCTTTTCGATTGCCTGAGAAATAGCCGTTACCGGCGTATCTGTTGGTCTGTTTTCGAAAGGGTCCTGCAAGTGAATTGCCATTTTTTCGATCAAAAAGAAGGTTCCTGCAATAATTGTAATTAAAGGTATCGCGAACCAGCTTAATAAATCAATTAATCCGAAAGGCAATAAAATAATAAACAAACACAATGTCATTCTGATATACATACTATATGTGGTTGGGAAAATCGTGTTTTTAATTCTTTCACATTTACCCATCGCGTCACATAATCTTGTCAATGTATTGTCAATTTCCACTTGTTGATAAGTGTTGAAACGCTTGTCTTTTCTGGCATTTCGCAAATCTCTGGCGTGCAGTAATAAAATTGCATTTGGAATATTCTGATGATTTTTTACAAAATTCAGTTCTTCTTCGGTAATGAAATTTTTGATGGGTTTTATGGCATCTTTATTTCGCAAAGCCTGCCCTAAACTGTAACACCATGCAATTTGTCTTTTAGTAAAATTTTCCTTAAAATCATTGGCTTCAACAGAAAAATCAGGGTCTTTATAAAACGTTAATACTTGTCTAATCAACGTTCTGGATTCATTTACGATTGATCCCCAAATAATTCTTGCTTCCCACCATCTGTCATAAGCCTGATTGGATTTAAAGGCTAATAATAAGGATATAATGGTACCAACCATTGTTGGTATTGCGATCGGAATATCAACGGAAATATTGATGAAATAGTGGTGAAAAACTTCAAATAATATGGTATAAGCCATTACAAGACCTAATTCCACCTTAATTTTTCCGAGAACGTACCTCATTGGAATTCTTTTCTTTAATAACATATTTTTTAGTTTTAAATTAAACTTATTTTGTTTTTAAGAACGGGACTTATGCCAATTCTTCGTAAAGCGATAAAACAGGAAGTCCCAGTTTATCTGTGCTATTTTCTTTCTTTGTTTTTTTGAATTTGATTTTTTCGCCTTTACGGGTTTCTACCAATAAATCGATATCATATTTTGAAATGGCTTCAGACAAATAAGGTGCAAATTGTTCGTAATTGTCATCAAAATTGGCCGTTTGGCTTACGATTTCATAAGAGAAATTTTTGCTCAAAAACTGCTGAACATCTTTTACATGCATGCTTGCTCTGGCATTTTCGATGTAAAGTGCTTTATTGAAATCATTTTTAAGAGATTCTGCACCTAAATGTAAAATTGGGCATTTTTGATTCCCGGCTAATTTTACTGCATATTGATGAATGCGCTTTGTTTCTTGCTTGTAAGAATGTGTGAGAATAACTAGTTTTATGGCAAAGGCATCGATAATTCCTTTAAAAATTGGTGCAGAAAGTCCGTATTGATTGTGCACTTTTATTTTGCAATTATCTGTGTGCGCGATAATGTAACGGCACGTTTCCAAAACTTCTTCCTGGCTTGTGGTTAGGCTTGTTTTCATTTCACGCAAAAATTGTGAAGATGAAAAAGTATCCGGAGTATCAGAAACCATCATTAATATAATCTCGCAATTGGTATTTTTTGCCTGATTAACTGCTGATTTTACAGCGCTGATAGTATCTTGTTCTAATGTGGTAGGTATAAGGAAATTTTTCATATGTATAATCGTTTAGTTTATACATACAAAATAACATCGTGCAGATTAGAAGGATATTAATCTAAAATTAGAATTTCCTAAGATTCAACATTAGAATTTTTAATGTTGGTTTTCTTTACTTTTTTCTTAAAAATAATGGTTACGATTGTTCCTTTGTTTTGTTCCGATTGTACCTGGATTTCACCATCGTGCATTCTGATAATTTTGGATGCCAAAGGAAGTCCTAAACCGTAGCCAATATATTTGGCAGCAATTTTTCCTCTAAAGAAAGGTTCGTATAAGTGCGGAATATCTTCTGGCGGAATTCCAATTCCGATATCGTTTATTGAAATCTTAATCCAGTCACTATTAGCCGAAAGCGTCACGAAAACTTCATTATTATCAGAGTATTTGACACCGTTTGTAATAATATTATTGATTGCCAGCTCTAAAAGTGGTTTATTGCACGGAATTAAAAGTAAATTAGAATCTGTTGGAACAAAATTCAGTTTGATACTCACGCGGTTGTCCGGATAAATTTTATCCAAATCAGATTTTACATCCATTAATAATTCATCGATTCTGGCGATATCCAAAACCTGTTTTTTGCCGTCGTAGCCTGTTTGGGTCAATTTTAATAAACTTTCGGTTAGATTTCCTAATCTTGAAGCCTGACTGTAAATGTTTTGTAATGATTCGATATATTCTGAAACTTCTCTTTCTTTTAAAAGCATAATTTCAGACTCGGCAATAATTGTGGTAATTGGAGTTTTTAATTCGTGAGAAGCATTATTAATGAAGTTTGCCTGAATTTCGAAAGAGGTTTCCAATCTATCCAGCATATCGTTAAAGGTATGGGTAAGATCTGAAATTTCATCAGAGTTCTTGACTTCAGGCAGCCTGTTATGCAAATTTGAAGCGCTAATTCGATTTACCTCTCTCGTAATTCTCGCCACAGGGTTAATCACGCGTTTAGCCAGAAGACGCCCTAAAAAGAAGGCCAGAATTATAAAAGCAAAACCGCCAAAAACTAATATTTTTACGATATAAACGGTTGTCGTTTTTCCGCGTCGGTCTCTTGCCCCCACAATTACAATATATTTCTGATTGTTTTCGGTGAAAACCTGACCTAAATAATACTTGCTGTTTATTTCAAAATAGTCTTTTCCCGTTTCGAGAATAGTAGAATAAAATGAATTGGGTAAATTTAATTTTGTATTATAGTCAAAACTATTGGCGCTGTTGATTTTAAGAACATATTCTTCTTCTTCAATAAGTTCTTCCAGTCCGTTTTTTTTAAGATTGCTGTAGTATTTTATTTTTTCGGGATCGTCCTGAAAATGAATCGAAGCCACGATTTTTGCTCTGTCTTCTAGTCTTTTTAAGAAATGATATCTGTTGTTTTCACGAAATAATACAAAAACTACAACGCACAATAACAGCGTACTAAAGGTAGAAAGTGCAACATAAGTAAAAGTAATTTTTTTTCTTATATCCATTTTATTCTTGTATAACGTAACCTAAACCTTTCATGGTATGAATAAGTTTGGTTGTAAAAGGTTTGTCTATTTTTTTTCTTAAATAATTGATATAAACATCCACAACATTGGTGTTCATATCAAAATTAATGTCCCAGACATTATCTAAAATCTGGTCTCTGGATACAATTCTGCCCGTATTTTTGGCTAAATAATAGAGCAGCTTAAACTCTTTAGCAGTTAAAACAATCTGTTCTCCTTCGCGTTTTACCGTTTTTGCCTGACTGTTTATTTCTAAATCTCCAATTACTATGGCATCTACTTTTTCAGTTTCCTGATGAGCTCTTCGGTTTAAAGCGTTTACTCTTGCATCGAGTTCGCCAAACTTAAAGGGTTTTACCAGATAATCATCGGCTCCGGCATTGAGTCCGGTTACAATATTTTCTGAAGTTCCAAGTGCTGTTAAAAGCAAAATTGGGACGAAATTTTTATCGGCACGTAATCTTCTGCAAATTTCAATTCCGTTAATGTCAGGTAACATTACGTCTAAAATTACTACATCAAAAGTATAGTTTTCAATCATCTCCAAAGCCGTTTTACCATCAAGAGCTACGCTGACATCATTGTTGTTTTCAGCAAAGCCTTTACGTAAAATAGAGAGTAGATTTGGTTCGTCTTCGACTATAAGTAATTTCATTGATAGAGGTATTATTAACAAAAATAGCAATTGAGTTTAAAATATAAATCACAATAATTTAGAATTATGAATTTATTATGAAGAAATCATTTTTGAAGTGGAAAAAATGAAGTTCTCGTTATTAATGGGTACAATAACAAAGAAGTCTTATTTTAAAAGGTTTCTCCCGCATTTAGATAAAATCCTTTAGAACTATTGCCCCAGGCCTGATCAACAATCAAATTGGTTCGGGTTGCTTTATCTATTAAGATTCTCAAACCTAAACCCGCTGCAGGCTGAACGGAATGAAAAAGTTTTGTATTAGTATCCGGATTACTTGTAGTTACAAAATTCGTAAATACAACTCCGCTGAACATTTGATTACAGGTAATTGGAAAACGAAATTCAGATGCCAGATAAATTAAGTTTGTTCCTCTGAATAATCCTTGTGTATAGCCTTCTCCGCTTCGGCTCCGTTGATCCCAGCCAATTGCCGGTAAATTTAAGTAAGGAACTTTACCACTCGTCACAAATTGTCCATAAGCCCAAAGTGCTAAAATATATCGTTCATTTTTTTGTGAAACAGGAATGAAGTTACGATATTCTGCAAAAAGAATATTACTATTATCTTGATTTTTAAACAATACGGGATTAAAACGATAATTTAAATTGGCAAACCAGCCGCGACTTGCATTAACCTGATTGTCCCTTGAATCGTAAACTAAATTAAGACTCACACCTGTCAAAAAATACTCCAGATTATCAAATTTATATTTTTGACTATAGTCGTAATGATAAGTCGTTTTTCCGTTTTCCAGATCCAGTTCTTTATCTACTATATTAGCGTACCAATCGATATTGATTCCACCACCAACATAAAAATTCTTTTTCACTTCAAAAGAAGCAGTTTGGTGAAATTTAAAATAATTATAATCCATTGGCTGCGCAAGCGAATCAATTCTAAACCCCTTTGGTTTATCTCTGGCGGGCGGAATTATATTGGTACCTAAGCCATAATTCGGCTGTGAAAA
The DNA here is from genome assembly GCF_033657265.1 of Flavobacterium sp. MMLR14_040. NCBI lineage: Bacteria > Pseudomonadati > Bacteroidota > Flavobacteriia > Flavobacteriales > Flavobacteriaceae > Flavobacterium > Flavobacterium sp. MMLR14_040. Next base: position 156,338 of record NZ_JAWVWO010000006.1, read on the forward strand.
TATATAGATTCGATAATCACCACTTAAAAATATCTTATTATTTTTTAATAAAATATTGTTTTTGATATTTACCAGCCATTGTTTTTTCGTAGTATAGGTTATTCCAACATTCGCTATTGAATATTTATCGGCTTTTTCTTTTCCTTTAAAAGTATATTGCGCAACTGCTCCATAAAAAAATCCCGTCGCAGGCTGTGAACCAATCGCCGGAATAATTAAAAAGAAACTGTTTTTTATGGGTTTAACCACGTAAACAGAATCTTTCTTTTTGAAGATTTCTACTATAGTTTTTGGAGGACAAAGTTGTGAAGTAATAGAATCGGTTTGAGCAATTGAAACAGAAGGTATAAAAAACAGTAATCCTAAGATTTTATATTTCACTTGAAAACAATTATTTTTTAAAAATTTTACCATTTGAAAGCTTTAATTTTTTCGAATAATAATTAACCTTATCGTAAATATAAGTCTTATTTTCAACATCTTACACTAATACACTTACAAATTAAATCGATATCTCAAGTAAATATTATTGAAGAGAAGCATTAAAAGAGATCAATTATCTGAGTTAATTATTATAATTTCGCTTTAAATAATCAGCAAGACAACTTTGAAAAAAGAATCAGAATATTTCCTTGATAAAGAATACGATACCATTATTTATGGTAAGGACGATCTTAATTTTAAGGATTTTGAATGCTGTATTTTTAATAATTGTAACTTTTCTGCCTGTACTTTTCTGGCCGTGACTTTTATTGATTGTGTTTTTAATGATTGTATTTTTAGTGAAGCTAAAATCAATTATGTAGCTTTTAGAACTGCTACATTCAATCGATGTGAAATTAAAGAAGTGAATTTTGCAATGTGTGATAAACTGATTTTTGAAGTTCATTTTTACGATTGCATTCTCGATTTTTCGAAGTTTTACACTTTAAAAATAAAGGGAACTACTTTTAACAATTGCAGTTTAATCGCTGTAGATTTTATGGCAACCGACCTTACAAGTGTTTTGTTTGAGAATTGTGATTTATATCGATCTGAATTTGATAAAGCCATTGCCAACAAAGCCGATTTTAAAACGAGTTATAATTATACTATTGATCCTTCAAAAACAAAATTAAAGAAAGCTGTTTTTGCTTTGAAGGAAGTAAAAGGGCTGTTGTTTAAGCATGATGTTGTGGTGAGTTAAGCAAAAATCGAACACCAATTTCACGAATTGACACTAATTTTAATACTTAGCGAGTTGGTGAAATTAATTTCAACAACTAATTCGTGTCAATTCGTGAAATTCGTGTTTAGAATTTCTTCTCCATCACATAATCTTCCATCAAATAACCATTTCCAATTTCTATGTCAACTGTTTCCTTAATTTCAAAACCTATTTTTTTATAGAAACTTAAAGCAGAATTAAAACGATTTACGTTTAAAACTAATGTTGTTGAATGGTTCTCTAAAGCCATTTTTGCAATTTCATCAATAACTGTTTTACCAATGCCTTTTCCCTGCGTTTCTGGCAAAAGATAGATTTTATGAATTTTCGTAATGGCTTCATTTTTATAATGATGCTCAATTCCGATAAAACCAATTGTAGATTCTGTATCTGAAATTAGATAAAATAATTGTTCTTTATTCTTGATTTGCTTCGTCAGCGCTTCATCAGAATAAAACAAACCTAACATATAATCTAATTGCGTCTGAGACAAAATTTCGCCATAAGTAATAGGCCACGTGATATTTGTAATTTCCTGAATTGTTTTGATATCACTTAAACCTGCTTCTGAAATTGTAATCATATTCTAAAATGCTTTATTATTTAGTGAAAATCTGGTTTTCCTGTTCGCTTACGCGGATGAAAGTTGTACGTTTTGTCAGTTCTTTCAATCTTGAAGCACCAACATAAGTACAAGTACTTCTTAATCCGCCTAAAATATCTAAAACTGTATTTATGACTTTTCCTCTAAAAGGAACTTTAACTGTTTTTCCTTCGCTTGCTCTGTATTCTGCTACTCCTCCAACATGTTTGTCCATTGCAGTTGTCGAACTCATTCCGTAAAATTGTTTGAATTTTTCGCCGTTGACTTCGATTAATTCTCCTCCACTTTCTGTGTGTCCGGCCAACATTCCGCCCAACATTACAAAATCTGAACCTGCACCAAAAGCTTTGGCTACATCGCCTGGCGTACTGCAGCCGCCGTCGCTGATAATATGTCCGCCTAGACCGTGAGCTGCATCGGCACATTCTATAATTGCCGAAAGCTGTGGATATCCAACTCCAGTTTTTACACGTGTTGTGCAAACCGAACCTGGTCCAATTCCTACTTTTACAATATCTGCTCCAGCCAACAATAATTCTTCGACCATTTCTCCGGTAACGACATTTCCGGCAATAATTACTTTATCAGGATATTGTTTTCGGGTTTGTTTTAAAAACTGCACAAAATGCTCTGAATAGCCATTGGCAACATCAATGCAAATGAATTTCAGCAACGGATTTTCGGTAATAATTTGACCGATTTTGGTAAAATCTTCTTTTCCGGTTCCAGTGCTAATGGCTATATAATCGTAGAAGTCTGGTGTAACTTTCGATAAAAAAGTCTTCCATTCTTCTGGTGTATAATGCTTGTGAATGGCTGTAAAGAGTTTTTCTTTCGCCAAAACTTCTGCCATTTCAAAGGTTCCAACTGTATCCATATTCGCTGCCATAATCGGAATTCCTGTCCAATTTGTGGTGCTGTGCAAAAATTTAAAATTTCGTTCTAAAGAAACTTCAGACCGGCTTTTTAGCGTTGATCTTTTTGGGCGTATCATTACATCTTTAAATCCTAATTTCAGATCAGTTTCTATTCTCATAAGTTTGAAGTTTTGGTTACTTTCAAATATAGGAATTTTTGATTTTAGATTGTGGATTTTAGACTTTAGATTATTGAAAACTTTGTGGTTAATTATGGTACGAGGTGACGCGGATTCGCTATGCGAAGACGTGAATTTTACACGGATTTTTATTTTAATTTCGCAGAGATTCACAAAGATTGCACGGAGGTTCACCAAGTTTTTAATTGGAGCGCGTTTCGACTTCGCTCAACATGACAAACCTGAAACTTGAAACTTTTTAAAAACTTGAAACAAAAATTTTTCTATCCATGAATTGTTTCGCCTTTTCCGTAGTTGGTAATGATCGATTCTTCGAATGCTAACCATTCTCTCCAGCGTTTTTCTACGTCAATTCCTACTCCGTATTTTCTGGCGTATGTTATGAATGTAACGTAATGTCCGGCTTCGCTTTCCATTAATTCTCTGTAGAAAGTAGCTAACTCTTCGTCCTGGATATTTTCAGATAAAACTTTGAAACGTTCGCAGCTTCTGGCTTCGATCATGGCTGAAAACAATAATCTTTCTACAAGACCAGAAACTCGGCTTCCGTCGCCGCTTTTCTTCATATATAAATACAATTCATTTACATAATCGTCTTTGCGCTCGCGGCCTAGTTTTAATCCTCTTTTGATAATGATATTGTGAACCTGTTCAAAATGATCGATTTCTTCTTTGGCTAAAGCCAATAAATCTTTGACCAAATCCTGATGCTCAGAGTTATTGGTGATAATGGTAATCGCGTTTGTTGCTGCTTTTTGCTCGCACCAAGCGTGATCTGTCAGGATTTCTTCGATATTTTTTTCTACAATATTTACCCATCTTGGGTCTGTTGGCAATTGTAATCTTAATACGCCCATGTCTCTCTTTTGTTTTTGTTATTTGTTTAAGGTTTTCTTTGTTTCAAGTTTCAAGTTCACACAGAAACTAAAAAAGTTTAAAGTTTTGCTTTACGTCTTTTTACGCGCCACAAAACTTTAAACTTGAAACTTTAAACCTGAAACTTTTTTAATATACGAAAATCGGTCTTTCGCTCATCATTTCGTTTACTTCGTTTGCTACTTCTTCGATTACGGCTTCATTAGTATGATCAGCCAGTACTCTGTCGATTAAAGCTACGATAGTTTCCATATCTTCTTCAACTAAACCACGAGTTGTGATTGCAGCTGTTCCTACACGAATTCCTGACGTAATAAATGGTGATTTATCATCAAACGGAACCATGTTTTTATTTACTGTGATTTCTGCTTTTACTAATGCATTTTCAGCTTCTTTACCAGAAATATTTTTATTTCTTAAGTCAATAAGCATCATGTGATTATCAGTTCCGCCAGAAATGATTTTATATCCTCTTTTTACGAAAGCATCGGCCATAGCGTTTGCATTTTTTTGCAATTGCATAGCGTATGTAAAGAACTCATCTTTTAATGCTTCACCAAAAGCAACCGCTTTAGCAGCGATAATGTGCATTAAAGGTCCACCTTGATTTCCAGGGAAAACAGCAAGATCTAATAAAGAGGACATCATTCTGATTTCTCCTTTTGGAGTTTTTAATCCTTGTGGATTTTCAAAATCTTTCCCCATTAAGATCAAACCTCCACGTGGTCCACGCAAAGTTTTGTGTGTTGTTGTAGAAACAATATGACAATGTGGAATTGGATCGTTCATTAATCCTTTTGCAATTAAACCTGCCGGGTGAGAAATATCAGCAAATAAGATTGCTCCTACGCTGTCAGCAATTTTTCTGAAACGCTCAAAATCCATATCACGAGAATAAGCCGAAGCTCCTGCGATGATCAATTTTGGCTGTTCTTTTGTTGCAATTTCCTGAATTTTATCATAGTCTAAACGACCAGTTTCTGCATCTACACCATAAAAAACCGGACGGTACAAACGACCTGAAAAGTTTACCGGAGAACCATGAGTTAAGTGACCACCATGAGATAAATCAAAACCTAAAATAGTATCACCCGGATTTAAACAAGCGTGGTAAACTGCAGTATTTGCCTGAGAACCAGAGTGAGGCTGTACGTTTGCATATTCAGCACCAAATAATTCTTTTGCTCTGTCAATAGCAATTTGCTCAATAACGTCAACTACTTCGCAACCGCCGTAGTATCTTTTGCCAGGATATCCCTCGGCATATTTATTAGTTAAAACAGAACCAGCTGCTTCCATTACTTCGTCACTTACAAAGTTTTCTGAAGCAATAAGTTCTAATCCGTGAATTTGTCTGTCTTGTTCCTCTAGTATAAGGTCAAAAATTTGTTCGTCGCGTTGCATTTTTTCGTTTTTCGTTAATTTCCTGCAAAAATACAAAAAAACGTTTGTCAAACTGTTAGATTATGATATATTTGACATAGAATTTTTCAACAAATAATTAACATTCACATGCCAATAACCGCCAACGATACCAAAAGAAAATCATGGTTAGAAGTACCAGAAAATAGTGACTTCCCTATTCAAAATATTCCTTTCGGTGTATTTCTTACCAAAGAAAATGTCGTTACAGTAGGAACTCGAATTGGCGATTATGCTATAGATTTAGGGGCTTTACAACAATTAAACTATTTTGAAGGAATAGATTTAACCGATGATATGTTCATGCAGGACACGCTAAATGATTTTATTTCTGATGGAAAAAAAACATGGCGTTTGGTTCGAAACCGTATCGCTGAAATTTTCGACGAAACAAATCCAAAACTTAGAGATTCAACAAAAGACAGAGATATTGTTATTTTTAAAATCGACGATGTTGAGATGCAATTGCCTGTTTTAATTGGCGATTACACTGACTTTTACTCCAGTAAAGAACATGCTACAAATGTTGGTAAAATGTTCCGCGATCCTGAAAATGCCTTATTACCAAACTGGCTACACATTCCGGTAGGTTACCACGGTAGGAGTTCAACTATTGTTCCGTCTGGAATTCCGGTTCACCGACCAATGGGACAAACTTTGCCGGCAGGCGAAAAGTATCCTGTTTTTGGTCCGTCTCGTTTAGTAGATTTTGAATTGGAAACTGCTTTTATTACAACTGACGTCAATATAATGGGAGAAAATATCCCAACTTATGAAGCCGAAGATTATATTTTCGGAATGGTTTTATTGAATGACTGGAGCGCACGCGATATTCAGAAATGGGAATATGTGCCGCTTGGACCATTTTTAGCTAAAAATTTTGCTACGTCAATTTCTCCCTGGATTGTGACTATGGATGCTTTGGAACCTTTTAGAACTAAAGGTCCGAAACAAGATCCATCGCCGCTTCCTTATTTACAAACTAAAGGAAAAAAAGCTTTTGATATTCATTTAGAAGTTTCAATTCAACCTGAAGATCAGGAAGAAACTGTTGTTTCTAAATCAAATTTTAAATATTTATACTGGTCTATGGCTCAGCAATTGGCACATCATACCTCAAACGGATGTCGTGTAAATTCTGGCGACATGATGGGTTCAGGAACAATTTCTGGTCCAACTCCGGATAGTTTTGGTTCTATGTTAGAATTAACCTGGGGCGGAAAAAATCCAATAAAATTAAAAGATGGCAGCGAACGTAAATTTATTGAAGATAATGATACGGTAATCATTAGAGGTTTCTGCGAAAATGCCGAAGTAAGACTTGGTTTTGGTGAGGTTTGCAGCCAATTATTACCTCCTTTTATCAGACCATGAAGAGCAGATAAATTATCTTAAGAGATATAAAAACAGAAAACCTTGGTTATCGCCAAGGTTTTTTTATACTTTATTTTTAAGTAAATAATTTTATGTTTGAATCTCGCAAAGTCGCCAAGGCGCAAAGTTTAAAGGCAAAACTTAAAAATAAAAACTTTGCGCCTTGGCGACTTTGCGAGATTATTTTTTACACAAACTAAGCCGGAATCTGCTGGCTCAAACAATGCAAAGTTCCAAATCCCCAAATAAAATCAATACAGCTAATTCCGATTACTTCTCTATCCGGGAAACATTCTGAAAGTATATTTAAAGCTACGCGATCATTGCTGTCATTAAAAGTTGGTACTAAAACGCAATTATTCAGAATTAAGAAATTAGCATAACTTGCCGGTAATCTTAAATCTTCAAAATCTACACGTTTAGGCATTGGTAATGCTACAATAGTTGGCGATTTTCCGTCTTCTAATTTTGCGTTTTGCAAGCGTTTTAAGTTATCTTGTAAAGGCTTGTAATTAGCATCATTTTTATCTGTTTCAACAATCGTTACAATAGTATCTTCGTTTACGAATCGACATAAATCGTCAATATGTCCGTGTGTATCATCGCCTTCAATTCCGTCTCCCAGCCAAATTACATTTGTAACTCCAAGATATTCTTTAAAAACAGCTTCGTAATCTTCTTTAGTGAAATTTTTATTTCGAACCTGAATTGTTGGATGCATCAAACATTCTTCAGAAGTCAGTAAAGTTCCTTTTCCATTTACATCAATTGCACCACCTTCAACAATAACCGGTTTTCCTTTATACATTACTTGTGTAAGCGGAACATCAATAAAATCAGCAATTTTACCCGGAACAAATTTATCTAATTGGTAATTTTTATATTTTGCCCAACCATTAAAATTGAAGTTTAATGCTTCTCTTTTCGAACCATTTTTTACAATAATTGGTCCTGAATCACGCATCCAGCTTCTGTTTGTTTTATGAATGATATAAGAAACGTTAGCAATATTTACACGAGCGCTTTCAAGCATTCCTGCTACTTTTTCTTTTAGTTTTTCATCAGCTACGACTAAAAAAACGGTTTCAAAAGTGGCTACTTTTTTAATAAATTCTACAAAAGCCCATTGAACTGCTTCGTATTTTCCCGGCCAATCATTCCCGTTATGCGGAAAACACAATACAATTCCTTGTTGTTTTTCCCATTCTGCCGGAAATCTTCTATTATTTGTGGTCATAAAAAAGTTTCTAAATTAAAGAGTACAAAGATAATCATTCGTAAGGATTATAAAACAGCTTAAAAGACTTCAGATCCATATTTATAACATTATCGTTTAAAAATTAAGTTAAAGATTAAATAATGAAGACTTAATATACACGCTACAATCGCTAATTACTTTTGACGAAACTAAAAACTAAAATAATATGAAAAAATTAAGTCTTTCATTATTAGCAATAATGACCATTTTTGCGAGCTGTAATAATGATGATAATTCTAACAACGAAGAACCGGAAGTTGTTATAAATGAAAATCCTGCAACCTTTAAAGAAATTGGTTCTATAACTATTGGAGGAGAAGCTGCTGCAGAAATTTCGGCTTATGATGAAAAAACTAAAAGATTATTTACAGTAAATAATAGCGGAACAAATCAGATTGATGTAATTGATATCAATGATCCGACAAAACCAATTAAGATTGGTAAAATTGATTTGACTCCTTATGAAGGTGCTTCAAATAGTGTTTCTGTTTTTGACGGAAAACTGGCTGTTGCTCTGGAATCAACCGCTAACAAACAAGGAAATGGAAAAGTTGTTATTTTCAACACAACTGATTATAGTTTAATTAAACAAGTTACAGTTGGTGCTTTACCTGATATGATTACTTTTTCGCCTGACGGAAAATATATCATGACTGCAAATGAAGGTGAGCCCAATACTGATTATTCCCAAGATCCAAACGGAACGATTTCCATTATAGAAGTTACTAATAATTATGCGGTTACAACTTTAGATTTTGCTTCTTTAAGCGGTCAGGCCGAAACTTTGAAAAAAGACGGATTCAGAATTTCAAAAGTTGCTAAAAGTTTTGCTCAGGATATAGAACCGGAATATGTAACGATTTCTGATGATTCTAAAACGGCCTGGGTTACTTTACAGGAAAATAACGGTGTTGCAAAAGTTGATTTAACTTCAAAAACGATTACAGCAATTTATCCGCTAGGTTTTAAGGATTTCAATACGGCAGATAATGCGATTGATGTAAGTGATAAAGATGATAAAATTGCTTTTAATCCGTGGAAAGTAAAAGGTATGTTTATGCCGGATGCTATTAGTCATTTTTCTGCGAATAATGTTCCTTATTTTGTTACTGCAAATGAAGGCGATGCAAGAGAATACACAGCAAACACAGATATCAAAAGGATGAAAGACATGACATTGGATGCGACTGTTTTTCCTGATGCTGCTACTTTAAAACTAGAACCTAATTTAGGCAGATTGAACCTTATTGCCGATATGGGCGATACTGACGGAGATGGAGATCTGGATGAAATGGTTGCTTTTGGTGCACGTTCTTTTACAATATGGAATGGAAATACTGGGAAAATCGTTTATGACAGTAAAAATGATGTTGATAAAAAAACAAATGAACTGGGAACTTATGATGACAAACGTAGTGATGACAAAGGCTCTGAGCCTGAAGCCGTTGTTGTTGCTAAAATGGGAAATCAGAATATATTATTTGTTGGTCTTGAAAGATCTGATGCTTTTATAACTTATGATGTTACCAATCCTGCATCGCCACAATATTTACAAACTGTAAAAACAGGTGACGCGCCAGAAGGAGTTTTATTTATTCCTGCCTCAAAAAGTCCAACCAAAAGAAGTTTACTTGTTGTAAGCAGTGAAGGTGATGGAACTATTAAAATCTATCAGCCTGATTTGAAATAAATTTTATTAGTATTTCTAAATATAAGGGACAAAGTAAATTGTCCCTTTTTTGTTGTTCACTTATTTAATTTTAGATAACAAATTCTCATAAATATCAATTAAAAGATGGGAATTATGTAAAATCAGCAAGACATGTTTAGAACAGAATTTGTTTATGATTGCTCTAAGTTTGTCGTGAGTTTAAAAAAATTCACCAAAACAAATTTAAATCACAGACATCATGAAAAAGAAATTAGCTTCCCTATCAATTTTATTATTATCATTTGCAGCAGGAGCTCAAAATGTGGCAACGACATCTAATCAACCTTCTGTTGACACCCCTGCATTTAACAAATGGTCTATTGAATTGAATGGCGGTGTTAACAAACCTATCAGAGCAATATCTTCTGGTTATTCCACCGCAACACTTAACCCTTTCCACGCAGATCTGGGGGTAAGGTATATGTTTAGTCCAACGTTTGGTGCAAAACTAGATGTAGGATATGATCAATTCCAAGAACGCGATGACACACGAAACTTCGAAAGCAGATATGTTAGAACAAGTTTACAAGGTGTTATCAACATTAGCAGAGCCTTGAATTTTGAGACTTGGACAAAAACAATTGGGATATTAGTACATGGTGGTGTTGGTGTTGCACAAATAAGCACTGAAACGGGATATGGCGGACAAGATTACATGGGGCATGGGATTTTGGGCTTAACAGGACAAATCAAATTAAGTAACAGAGTTGCCTTAACAGGAGATTTCACTGGAATTGTAAATGCAAGACAAAACTGGAACTTTGACGGAATGGGGCGTACGAACACAGGACCAATAGATGGTATATTATTAAACGCATCTGTTGGTTTGACTTTTTACTTAGGTAAAAATGAAAAACATGCTGACTGGTATGCGGAAGAAAATGACAGATTAAATAAATTAGAAGACAGAGTTGGTCTTATAGAAAATGGACTTTTAGATACTGATAAGGATGGCGTTGCCGATTTATACGATTTAGAACCTAATTCAATTACCGGTGTTGCTGTAAATACAAAAGGACAATCTATCGATACCAACCAAAATGGTGTTCCTGATGAATTAGAAAGCTATTTAGACAAAACTTATGCTAAAAAAGGCGATAATAATCTAACAAACAATACTGTAGAAGAATTAATTAATGGTGGATACGTAAATGTATACTTCGACTTTAACTCTTCTAAACCAACGAATGCGTCTTTATCTGGTGTTGATTTCTTAGTGAAATACTTGAAAAACAATCCTGGAAAATCTGCAGATATTATTGGATATGCTGATGAAATTGGAAATTCAAGTTACAACACTGAATTATCAAGAAAAAGAGCTGAAGCTGTGAAAAAAGTGGCAACTAATGCCGGGATCGATGCTTCGAGACTTAATGTAATTGCTAATGGAGAAGACACTTCTGTGAATAAAAATTCTAAAGAAGCACGTCAAATCGTTAGAAGAGTTACCTTCCAGGTGAAATAATAAAATCAGAATCTATATTAATTTCAAAAAGGCGGTTTCAAATAGTTGAAACCGCCTTTTTCCTTGCAATAAAAAAAGGACAAAATTTTCATTTTGTCCTTTTTAATTATTTAAAAAATCTCTTACTTATCTATCGCTCTTTTTGTAATATCGCCAAAAGCATCAATTCTTCTGTCTCTGAAAAATGGCCAGTTTTGGCGAACATTTTCCTGTAAATCCAAATCAACTTCGGCAATTAGAATTTCTTCTTTATCGTGAGAAGCCTGAGCTAAAATTTCTCCTTGAGGACCGGCAATAAATGAAGCTCCCCAAAACTGAATTCCTTCAGTTCCATCAATATATTGCTCTAAACCAATTCGGTTTGCAGCAGCAACAAAAACTCCGTTTGCAACAGCGTGACCTTTCATTACGTTCATCCACGCTCCATATTGATTTTCTCCGTATTGTTCTTTTTCTTTTGGATGCCATCCAATTGCTGTTGGATAAAATAAAACTTCTGCTCCTTTTAAAGCTGTAATACGAGCTGCTTCAGGATACCATTGGTCCCAGCAAATAAGAGTTCCAACAGTTCCTTTTTTAGTTTCGATAGCCTGAAATCCTAAATCTCCCGGAGTAAAATAGAATTTTTCATAAAAATGAGGATCGTCCGGAATGTGCATTTTACGGTATAATCCGGCTTCTGTTCCATCTGTATCTATAATATAAGCACTATTGTGGTAAATTCCTGCCATTCTTTTCTCAAAGAAAGGAACGATAATTACTACTCCTAATTCTTTTGCCAATTCGCTAAAAGCAATAAATGAAGTACTGTAAAGTGGTTCTGCTAATGAAAAATTGTCTACATCTTCGCTTTGGCAAAAATAATGGCTGCTATATAATTCAGGAAGTAAAATAACCTCTGCGCCTTTATTGGCAGCATCTTTTACCCAGCTAATACATTTTTTAAGATTATTTTCGGCTACATCATTCAGATTTAACTGAACAACGGCAATTTTATATTTTCTTTTCGACATGTCATAAAATTTTAGAAGTGCAAAAATACAAATTTTGTAGGTATTGCGTAATTCCATTTAGAAAATAATATGCTTTTTTGTTTTATTTAAGAATTACTTTTTTAATAATAATTGTATCATCATCAAATTGTACCTTAATAAAATAAATTCCGGAAGATTTTCCTGAAAGATCAATTTTTTGTACACCGGTTAAGTCTGGATTAATATAATTCAATAATTTACCTGTCTGATCCATTACTTTTATCGAGTTAATATTTTTATCCACAAAAGAATCAATATTTATAATTCCGTTTGTTGGATTTGGATAAAACTTCAAATCACTTTTAAAAATTGGTGTTTCCAAACCTAAGGTATTTGCAGTAAACGAAAGAGTTTCTGAATAGATAATATCGTTTCCAATATTCGCTTTTATTCTATAATAATATTTTTGCCCGTTAATAAGATTATCTGCAATCGCATTTAGCGGCAAAGTAGAGTATGGATAAGCAAATGAAGGGCTGCTTCTTACAGTTGTTCCAAAATTTTCTGTTGTACCATATTCAAATTCTATGTTGCTAAAATAATCTGCAGAACTCGTTACTAGTCCATTCAACTGAACTGAATTATTTTTTACAATGCCAATATTAAAAGGTGTTAATAACTGTTTACCGGAAAGATTCAGCACCGCGTCCTTACTGTATATAATCTCGCTGCCACTAAGAGCTTTTACTCTGTAAAAATATACTTTATCAGGATCTAAATTGCTTAATAGCGCAGTAAGATAATCTCCTGACTCAGCAGCTATCTGGTTGGGATTTGCAACAATAGAATTTTCATAATTTAAAGTTCCGTATTCAAAGACTATATTTGTTATAAGCTTGCTATTGGACTGAATAAAAGCATTTAATGTTACATCATTTCCTTGTATAGTCGGATTTAATAAATAGATTTCATAAGCTGTTATCGTAGTAAATGATGTTATTTCGCTATAAATCTTCTCTCCCTGATGAACCGCTTTAAGCCTTACATAATATTTTGTAAGGGGCTTCAAATTAATTAAATCATTTGTTACTTTTTCTGTTGTATTGGCTTTAACGACGGTATTATTTAAAATGATTTCATAACTGGAAAAATCTTCTTTTGTGCTATATTGAAATTCAAGACCTGAAATATTATATTGATAAGAAACAGCAGTAGCTGCTACTGCTGCCTTCCCTGCAGAAGAATAATAAATAGGTTCGATGATGAGTTTGTAATCCAGTTCTGTTTTAAACGTCAACAGTTCGCTATAATGTTCAACATTATTTCTAGATATTACAATTCTAAAATAATAGTCTTTATTGGCTAGCAAATCTTTAATTGGGAGTTTAAAATCAACAGATGAATCGGCATTTAAATTATTAGGATTGATTTTAATTGTATTAACTATAGAATTATAAAAATATTCTACTCTTATATTTTCAATACTTCCTTCGTTTGATGCAACGCTTCCTGATAATGTTGCTGATCTGCTAAACACGTCTGATGCAGGATTAAGTTGAAGCGAAAAAGGCTTAAAATCAACCTTACTTTTTAATATTTTTCCATTACCTGCAGCCAGGTAAATATCTGTTCCGTTTATTGAAATACTGGTCGTTTCATAGGTATTTTCTAATGTAGATATTTTTTCCCAAATTATCCCTCCGTTATCAGTCTTATATAAATACCCATCTTCATTAACTATGTATCCTATATTTTTTGAATAAAACTTTAGAAATGTGTAAAATCCATAAGGAAGTTTAGATTGTATCCAGTCTTTTCCTCCATTACTAGTTTTATAAACTGTACCATAATAACCTAAAAAATAGCCATTTTCAGCATCAATAAAATCCATTGATCGTACGTCTTCTTCTCCACTAAAAACAACAGACCAATTTTTACCGCCATCGATTGTTTTATAAAATTTTTTATCATAATAATTATGTGCGTATCCAGTATTTTCGTCTAAAAACTGCATTTTAGCAAAACTATGATTAGAACACTGCTCCCATGTTTGTCCACCATCAACGGTTTTCATAACCTTTTCCTGATTGTATCCACCACTAATGTAAGCGACGTTTTCATTAATTAAAGAAATTGCATTAATCCCTTCATCGATAACATCAATTAACATATTCCAGGTAACTCCTCCATCTGTTGTTTTAAAATATGCACCTCCATATGTTCCTCCTGTCGCTGCGTAACCAATATTTTCATTTAAAAATTTAAATGTACTTACAGAATGATATCTATCATAATCAATCTCTCCAACAAGAGCCCAATCTTTACCAGCGTTACTTGTTTTATAAAATGAATTACCAACTTGGGCATATCCTAAATCTTTGGTTAAAAAATCCAGTTTATTTACATCATTATAGGTAGGAGAATTTTCAGTCCATGTTTTTCCTCCATCGATAGTTTTAATTATTCGGCCTCTTGCTCCAGTTGCAAAACCTGTATTAGCGTCCAGAAAATGTATTCCATAAATAGAAGTATTGTAGATGCGCCCCTGTTGAAATCCTGCCCAGGTCCAGTTTAATCCTCCATCGATTGTTTTAAAAATCACTCCATGATCTCCTCCTGCATAACCTACGTTTTCATTTACAAAAGAAAATGTATAAAGAGCATCTGAGCTCTTTGGAATTTCTGTCCATGTTTCGCCTCCATCTACTGTTTTATACAAGTTATAATGTTCTCTTGATGCAAAACCTATATTTTTATTAATAAAATAAACTGTATAAAAATTAGAGGGGCTAATATTTGATGTCATGGTTGTATACCAAGTAAGTCCTCCGTCAACGGTTTTAAGCATTGTACCGTAATTACATGCTGCACTTCCTACTAGTTCTGATGTAAAAAAGGTTTTATTGATGGCTCCTTTTGTAACATTTAATTTCTTCCAGGTTATTCCTCCGTCAAAAGATTTTATTATAAAATTCTCGCCTGAGATAATAACCGTATTCGCATCGATTATATTTACAGTATTAAAATCCTCTTCATAATCAGTATAAATTTCTTTCCAACTTGAACCAGAATCAGTCGATTTCAGAATAACACCAAAATTACCAACAATAAACCCGATATTATCCTTAAACTTAAGATCATTACCGCTATTGATATTTTGTTTCTTTTTCCAGGAAGCACCCGCATCCAGTGTTTCTAAGAGTTCATAAGCATTAATAATATAACCAACATTTGGTGATACAAATTGAACTACTTTACCTGTTCTATATGCCGGTCTTGGATTAAGTAATTCCCAATCTTTTTGGGAAGTTACTGAAGGAATCAGGAAAAAAAACGAGAAAAAAGAAAGCAAGCAAAAATGTAAAGTTTTTATCATAATTTAGATTGGTTTATCGCTCAAAAATAAGCAAATTATAATTCAATCATAATTTAACTTTCCAAATTAAAAGTAACTGATTACGAAAACTAAACCTCTCTTATAGCCCCGATAGAAGCGATATACTTTTTCTGTCCGCCGCGGCGGACAGGAAAAGATATAGCGAATAGCGGGACTGATGTTCTTTTGAAAACAAATCCTTCTGCTTCAAAAAATAAAAAACCGTTCTATAAATGAATTATAAAACGGTTTTAAAATATTTAATTTATTAAAATAAATTATTCAATAACAACTGTTGTTGAAATGTATTCTGTTTCTGATTTGGCAAGTCTCAAATAAAAAGTCCCTTTAGTTTGTGGAGTAATTTTATATACTGTTACTCTTCTTTCAGGAGTTGTTTTTGCGCAAGTAGCTATAGGATACTGAGCTTCTACCTGATAAACCAGTACTTTATTATATTCTACTTCTACTAATTGGTGAAATTCTCCACAACCATTTTCCGACGTAAACTCTATATCATAACTAAGTTCCTGACCTACTTTTCCTGTAGTAGGACCTACAACAGATGTCGCATAAGCTGTTTTGTAAACAACTTTTGGATCTTCCGGTGCATCATTATCACTGCTGCATGAAGTTAACACAGTTACGAATAACATTATAAGTGCAATGGATTGTAATTTAAAATTTTTCATAGGGTGATTGTTTATTCTTATTTTTTACATAGATACTAATAAGTTGTTTTGGTTGCCTGAAAAAATTGTTAAAATTGAATTTTTAAAAATAACCAACAACAAATCAACGTTTTATATCATCAATTATTTTGCCACTTCTTTCTTTTTAAATATCATTTTAAAAAGATTTACAATTCCTAAAACGACAAACCCTAATGCCAGACCGATTACAAATTCTTTTAAAATGGAAGGCAATTTAATTGTAGGCACCACATGGTGGAAGAATGGGATGTAATGAACGAAGATACCTCCGGCAACTAAAAGTAATGCAATTGTACCAATTACCGTTAAACCTTTAATAACCAATGGAAGTGCTTTTACCAATATATTACCTATAAATTTTGAGATACTTTTTTCTCTTTTACTAAATTTAATAAGTTTATAACCAGCTTCATCCATTCTTACAATCAGAGCAACAATACCATAAACTCCAACTGTAGCAATTACAGCAATTATTGATGTTACCACGATTTGCTGCATTAACGGCTCATCGATTACTGTTCCCAAAGCGATAATTACAATTTCTACAGATAATATAAAATCGGTTACAATTGCTGATTTTATTTTACCTTTTTCAACAGCCAGGATTTCTTCTTCTGTTAAAACTTCTTCTGTTATTCCTTCTGATTCTTCGTGTTTGTGAGGAAAAATAAATTCGTATATTTTTTCTGCTCCTTCGTATGCCAGAAATAATCCTCCAAGTACAAGGATTACAATAATTGCAACAGGTAAAAATGCACTTAATAAAAACGCAATTGGCAAAATGATAATTTTGTTAAGGAGTGAACCTTTACTAATTGCCCACAATACCGGCAGTTCTCTTGATGATGCAAATCCTGAAGCTTTTTCAGCATTTACAGCTAAATCATCGCCCAAAATACCTGCAGTTTTTTTTGCTGCAATTTTGCTCATTACTGCAACATCATCCATAATTGCTGCGATATCATCTAATAGTACGAAAAAACCTGATGCCATTTTATTTTTATTTTTTGCGAATTTAATACTTTTAAATTAATTAATTTCTACAAATTAATGACTGCATTGGCCCAATAGCACCCAAATAATAATAAATACAAAAATAGTTCCGAAGCATCCGCCTCCTAATTTTTTTGCGCCGTAACCTGCCAATAATCCTCTAAATAAGTTATTCATAATAGTTGTTTTAAGTTAGGGTAAAGATGATCAAATAAATAGCGTTTTTCTTTATAACAATTTTGAAAAAAGTTTCATTATTTACGGATTTAATTTAAGCATTAAAAAAAACACCAGTGTCTCCACTGATGTTTTTTGAATATTTAAACTAAAAAAATTACTCAACAGGCTGTGTTTGATTTCTAAAAACCAATTTACCATCAAAGGCGTCAATTAAAATAATACTGTCTGTTGTGATATTTCCCGCGAGAATTTCTTTTGATAATTGATTCAAAACTTCTCTTTGGATAACACGTTTTACCGGTCTTGCACCAAATTCAGGATCAAAGCCTTTGTCTGAAAGATATTTGATTCCCTCTGGCGTTGCATCCATTGTAATGCCCTGTAAAGCCAGCATTTTACTAACGCTCTTCAATTGTAAACTCACAATTCTTGAAATATTATCAACTGTTAATGGCGTAAACATTACGATTTCGTCGATACGGTTTATAAATTCAGGGCGAACAGTTTGTTTCAATAATCCTAAAACTTCCACTTTTGCAGCTTCGGTTGCGGCTTCTACACTTCCTTTTAGATTTTCAAATTTATCTTGTATAATCTGACTTCCCATGTTGGATGTCATGATGATAATCGTGTTTTTAAAATCAGCCAAACGACCTTTGTTGTCTGTCAATCGGCCTTCATCTAAAACCTGCAATAAAATATTGAAAGTATCTGGATGTGCTTTTTCTATTTCGTCTAATAAAATTACTGAATATGGTTTTCTACGCACCGCTTCTGTCAATTGTCCACCTTCATCATAACCCACATATCCCGGAGGCGCACCAACCAAACGGCTCACACTGTGACGTTCCTGATATTCACTCATATCAATACGCGTCATCGCATTTTCATCATCAAAAAGATATTCTGCTAATGCTTTTGCAAGCTCTGTTTTACCAACTCCGGTTGTTCCTAAAAATAAGAATGTCCCTACTGGTTTTTTCATATCCTGCAATCCGGCACGGCTTCTTCGAACGGCGTCACTCACAGCTTCAATCGCTTCTTCCTGACCTACTACTCTTCTGTGTAATTCTTCTTCCAGATGAAGCAGTTTTTCTCTCTCTGTCTGAAGCATTTTCATGACCGGAATTCCTGTCCATTTTGCAACAACTTCGGCAATATCTTCGCGGGTTACTTCTTCTTTAATTAAAGAATTCCCAGATTGATATTCCTGTAATTGTTTTTGTAAAACATCAAGACGCTCTTGTGCTTCTTTTATTTTTCCGTAACGAATTTCGGCTACTTTTCCATAATCTCCGTCACGTTCAGCGCGCTCTGCTTCGTATTTAAAATCTTCAATTTCTAATTTTACAGCCTGAATTCCGTCTACAACATCTTTTTCAGATTTCCATTTGGTGTAGATTTCGTTGCGTTCTTCTTTCAAATTCGCCAAATCCATGTGAAGAATTTTCAGCTTGCTTTCCTCTTTTTCACGTTTTATGGCTTCAATTTCAATTTCCAATTGCATTATTTTACGATCTAAAACATCCAGTTCTTCTGGTTTAGAATTGATTTCCATACGCAATTTAGAAGCTGCTTCGTCCATCAAATCGATTGCTTTATCTGGTAAAAAACGATTTGTAATATAACGTTGAGATAATTCTACAGCCGCAATAATCGCTTCATCTTTGATCTGAACTTTATGGTGCGTTTCGTATTTTTCTTTTATTCCACGTAAAATTGAAATTGCACTTTCGGTATCCGGTTCATCAACCAAAACCTTTTGAAAACGACGCTCTAAGGCTTTATCTTTCTCAAAATATTTTTGATATTCATCTAAAGTTGTTGCTCCAATCGCTCTTAATTCACCACGAGCCAAAGCCGGTTTCAGGATATTTGCCGCATCCATTGCGCCTTCACCTCCACCTGCGCCTACAAGTGTGTGAATCTCATCAATAAATAAAACGATATCACCTTCGGCAGCTGTAACTTCTTTTACGACTGATTTTAAACGTTCCTCAAATTCTCCTTTGTATTTTGCACCGGCAATAAGTGCTCCCATATCCAGAGAAAAAACAATTTTGTTTTTTAAGTTTTCTGGTACGTCGCCATCTACAATTCTGTGCGCCAAACCTTCTGCAATAGCGGTTTTACCAACTCCGGGTTCACCTACCAGCATTGGATTATTTTTTGTTCTACGGGTAAGAATTTGCAATACACGGCGAATTTCTTCGTCACGCCCAATAACCGGGTCCAGTTTTCCTGTACTTGCTAATTCGTTTAAGTTTTTAGCGTATTTATTTAAGGCATTATATGTTTCTTCTGCAGATGCCGAAGTTACTCTTTCGCCTTTTCTAAGTTCTTCAATAGTAGCTTTTAAGCCTTTTCCGGTGACGCCCTGATCTTTTAAAATTTGGGCTACTTTACTTTTCGAATCGAAAATTGCCAGAATTAAATGTTCGATCGAAACGTATTCGTCGTTCATTTTTTGTGCGATAATTTCAGCTTCATTCAAAGCTTTATTGGCATCTCTGGAAAGCATGATATCGCCTCCTGAAACTTTTGGAAAACTCTGAATTGTTGAATCTAAAATTTGCAAAAACAAGGGCACATTTACGTTGAGCTTCTTCAAAATAAAAGGCGCTACATTTTCATCTACTTCAAAAATAGCCTTAAAAATGTGTTCGTTTTCTATTTGTTGCTGCCCGTTGCGTTGTGCGAGTTGCTGTGAAAGCTGAATGGCTTCCTGGGATTTAGTTGTAAATTTATTTATGTTCATATTTTTTACGATTTAGGATTGATTTTTTATTTTTGATATTCGATTAAATTAAAATTAGAATTTATTGCATTAAGTTTTAACTTTAAATAGGCTAACTTTGCTTCTATATTTCAAAATATATTCCACACTAAAATTACAGACAAAATGGCGCTTCATGTAGCTTTTTAGCTAATTATTAACGTCAAAAAGTCATAAAACAAGTCAAATATGAGTTTTTTAAATTCAATCTTCGGAAATTCAGAGAATGCAGATTCTCCTAAAAGCAATGTAAACTGGACTGAATTGACTGATGTATTACAGTTACAGGAAATTGAAGCTATTTCTAATGACAAGCCGGTTGTCATTTTCAAACATAGCACAAGATGCAGTATTAGCCGAATGGCTTTAAAACAATTTGAGCGTGAATTTGAATTAAATGATACAGTTGATGCTTACTTTCTTGATTTAATTGCACACCGTGATATTTCGAATGAAATTGCACAAAAATTTAATGTATATCACGAATCTCCCCAATTGATTCTAATCAAAAACGGAAAAGCTGTGTATGATGTTTCACACAGCGATATTGATGCAGAAGCATTGAAAAGTAAAGTTTAAAATTAAACTTAAATTACTTACCATTAAGACATTAAGATTCATTAAGACTAAACTTTATTTTCTTAATCTCTTAATGGTAAAAAAATTAAAAACTTCCGTCGGAGCCTCCTCCGCTAAAGCCTCCTCCTCCAAATTCCATTGGAGATTCTGTTTTTACTTCTGGTTTTAAGCCGAAAGTCGAAGCTACAATTAAAGCTTCGGCATTCAATAAGGCATTTGAATTATTAATTCTGTCCGGTTTAAAAGTTACTCCAACTTCATTATTTTTTAATTTTCTTATTGAAAAATAAGCTATCGTAAATAAAACCATTCCCCCTAGTGTTAGCGCTACTTCTATTGGTAAAACAGAATAATAGAATCGTATTGTGTAAATTGAAAAAGCAATAGCTAAAAAGCTAATCCAAAGCATAATTCTGTCTTTGGTCCTTAAAGCTTGCACCAAATAAACAGCCGGAACAATAAACGTAAAAGCATAGAAAAAATAAGAAAACGGAATATCCTGTCCGGGAAGAACTTCATTTCCTAAAAGTTCGGCTGAGAGTTCTCTTACTACCAAATAATTACACGAAAGATAAAAAAGAATCAAACAGAAACTATTGGCTAATAAAAGTCCGTTATAATAATAACTTTCTGTTAGACTTTTAATTTTGACCTTAGTGAAGAAATAAAAAACTCCTGCAAGTATCATGGCTACAAAAGGCAAAATTGTTTTTCCGATAGTTCCAATTTCAAACATTCCATAAAATAAAACTGCCGACAAAGCCAGACAAAAAACTAGCATCGATAATAGGTGTAAATATCTTCTGTAAGCCAAAAATGAAGCAATGGAAACGAAAATTGCAATTATCAATTCATATCCTTCTGTTGTAATGGCAACTGCAAAACCAATATTCATGATCATTCCCAAAATAAAAGCATCATCTAAACCATGTCTGTAATATTTTTGATTGGATAATACTTCTGCACCCGCAAAACCAACTCCTGCAAAAAGATAGCAGCAAATTTCAAAGAAGAATCGTTCTCCGCTTAGACCCAGTAATGAAATTGTGCCGCATATTGACGAATACAAAAATGATCCTAATAAAAAAAATCCTAATCGCACTAAAATATTGTTGTGCGCTTTAAAATCTGGTAATTGCTTTTTTATGATATCTTTTTGTTCTTTGCTGATAAAACCTGCTTTTTGCAAAGAATCTGCTTCTTCTAGCAAAGCTAAATCGTCTAATAATTTTTTATCGTGTATAATCATTCTGCTATTTCTTTGTTGAATTTTTTAATCAGTTTAATAAATAATACAATTGAGCCAATAAAATAAGCTGGCAGCATTAAAACAAATAACATCCAGATATCTGAAAAATCTACAGACTCAAAAATTCGGAATAGTATAATATTGAAACCTACGTAAGCGTAAACAATCATAAAAACGTACAATGAAATAGCCCTGAGTTCGTGACTGATTTTATAAAAATAAAAAGAGGAACCCGCCAGAATAAGAGCAAATAAAAGCCAAATGCCAGTATAATCGTTTATTAAATTATTGATTGCAGCAATGCTAATAATATGCAAAGCAAAAGTGAGATAAATAATATTGAAGTGTGTTTTTAATTGAATTCGAGAGCTATAAACTGTCCATAAAATAAGTAAAACACCTAACATTATGGCAGAATAACTCAGGCTTTGATCTGCATAAAAGTTATTTTTATTTAGTAAATCCTGAGGTGTTACCGAAAGCCCTATATAAGCTGCTAAACCAGTTATTGCAATGGTTAGAACGCTTTTGTTATCAAAATAATAAGCACAGCAAAAACTGACTACGGTTGGAATCAAAGTTGCCAGACCATAATGCGTACCAAACGCCTCATATTGAAACTGTAGATATCCTATAAAAATACAAGTCAAAATATTGCCAGCCAAAACCAAATACTCCAGAACAGGATGTTCGAAAACTGTTTCTTCTTTTTGAAATCCTTTTGAGTTTTTAAAACAATAATAAAAGCAAACACAAACGAGTATAAAGAGAATCGATAGAATGGCGACATGCCCAATACTGTCAATATTTTTATAAATTAAAACCCCAATTCCCGAAGTAAAAAGTAAGACAGATAAATAAAGAAAAAACTTTAATTCGGCATTCAGCGAAAAAATATTCAGACCGCGGTAAATTTTAATTTCCTGATATTGATTTTCAGTAATTAGATTTTTGTCTAAAAGTTTTTGGGTTGTGTGCTCTTCAAATTTTATCATACTATAAATTTAAGATAACTAATTATCCAAATGTATGTATTTCGCCTGAATTTTTTCTATTTTAAATTGAGCAGTGATTATTCAAAAAAAATGCGCCAGAAACTACTGGCGCATTTAAATATTATAATTTTAGATATGATCCTTAATTATTTTTGGATTTTAATATCTGCAACAATTCTAGGATTAGATCCAACTCTAGTTACAGATTTAACATAGATAACTCCTTTTTTACCAGCAGCATTTTTAAACAAAACTACAAGAGGTAATTTACTATCTGGAAATGCTTCACCATCATCAGTAATAGTTAAACTATTTAAATCTTCTCCTTTTTCTAATTTATTGAATTGCTCAATAGTATACTGATTTGTAACATTATTAATGAAATCTGTATTTTTTGCCGTACTACCAAGACCATCTTCTGAATCATTAGGGCTAACGAAAAAATTCAAAGAAGAACTACCTCCGTAAAAAGCTATATCAACCTTTGGCAAAGTAGCAGCGTCAATTTGGCTCTTTTTGTAAGATTTACCAGTTTCTGTTGAGAAGAAACGTCCTGCATCAAATCCTTCAGAATAATCTAAAGAAAAAGTTACATCTTTAAACGTTTTTAAAGTTGCTGTATCAACAACTTCAGTTTCATTTTTGTCATCATCACTAGAACAACCAGTGAAGATTGATGCGCAAATAAATAATACTACTGCAAATTTTTTTGTAATGTTCATTTTCATAAATTTTTAAATTTGGTGCGAATATAATCTGAAAATTCAAAAATTTTAATAATTTTTTAACAGAAAAAAACCGCTAATTTGAGCAGTCAGAATTTAAAAACATTAACTATTAGGAAATAAGCACTTTAAGTATTTTGCTTTTTATTAATTTTTAGAGAAATATTTTTTTAGTTGTAATAGAATTCCTGATTTTAAAAATATCATATGTATTTTACTACGCTAATCTTGTATAAAAAAACCGATTTGTAAATACAAATCGGTTTTTATGAATTGAAAATACTTTAAAAAGCAGCTTTCATTTTATCTTTAATAGCATCTAAACACAGATTATTAATACTGCCTTCGTGCGTGTGTTTTGTTTCTTTTGGAGATTGATATGTTCCGCCTTCCAATTGTTCGGCTACCGCTTTATAAGCATCTCTAAACGGCATTCCAGCCACAACCATTTCGTTTAAAGTATCCACTGTAAACAGATAATCATATTTTTTATCTTTTAAAATATTGTCTTTTACTGTAATATCTTTTACCGAAAAAATGGCAATATCAAGACATGCTTTTAAGTTTTGAAGTGCCGGAAACAAACCTTCTTTTAAAAGCTGTAAATCTCTGTGATAACCGCTTGGCAAATTATTGGTGATTAAAGTGATTTCGTATGGAAGCGCCTGAATCTTGTTGCATTTTCCTCTGATTAATTCAAAAACATCTGGATTTTTTTTGTGTGGCATAATGCTCGAACCTGTTGTAAGATGCGCTGGCAAACTAATAAAATCAAAATTCTGGCTCATATACAAACAAACGTCCATTGCAAATTTTGATAGTGTTGCTGCAACGCTGCTCATTGCAAAAGCAACGGTTTTCTCGGCTTTTCCACGGCTCATTTGCGCGGCAACAGCATTGAATTTTAAGGTTTCAAAACCCAATTCCTGAGTTGTAAACGTTCTGTTGATTGGGAAAGAACTTCCGTAACCTGCTGCAGAACCTAACGGGTTCTGATCTACAATTTTTGAAGCTGCGTTTAACATCGTTACATCATCGATTAAACTTTCCGCATAAGCAGAAAACCACATTCCGAATGAGGATGGCATGGCGATTTGTAAATGTGTATAACCTGGCAACAATACATTTTGGTGCTTTTCTGCCGATTCCATCAACAAGTCAAACAATGTTTTTACTTGTTCTTTTAAAGCTTTTAATTCATCTTTTAAATACAAATGAACATCAACCAAAACCTGATCGTTACGAGAACGCGCCGTGTGGATTTTTTTTCCGGCATCGCCCAATTTTACGGTTAGTAAATATTCTATTTTAGAATGTACGTCTTCAAAACTATCTTCAATTTCGAAATTTCCAACGACAATATCTGCAATGATATCGTTTAAGGCATCAACTAGAGAAGTTGTTTCTTCCGCAGTTAATAATCCAATTTGCCCAAGCATTTTAGCATGTGCAATTGAACCTAAAGCATCGTATTTTGCCAGAACCAAATCAAGTTCACGATCGTTTCCAACAGTGAAATGTTCGATTTGTTTATCTGTTGGTATTCCTTTTTCCCAAAGTTTCATAAGATGTATGTTTTTTTGTTTCACAGAGTTTCTCAAAGAAAGCTCAGAGATTCACAAAGTTTTTATTTATTACTATGTTTCTTTATTACCTGAATGCCCTAGCCCCGATAGTAGTGAAAATCCTTTTGTGCCGGGGTTCGGCACAAAAGATTGTAACGGATAGCGGGATTAGCTCCTAAATGAAATTAAATTCCAAAAGAAAAATCCTTCGAGTTCGCTCAGGAGGACAAATAGGATAATTATAATTTAAAGAAATCGGTTAGTATTTTAATATACAAATCGACTCCTTCTTCAATTTCGTTAATGAAAATAAATTCGTCTGCGGAGTGTGACCGCAGGGTTTCACCTGGTCCTAATTTTAAGGACTGACAGCTTAAAACCGACTGATCTGAAAGCGTTGGAGATCCGTAAGTTGTTCTTCCTAAAGCGATTCCGGCCTTAACCAAACCATGTGCGATTGGAATAGACGATGCATTTAAATGCATCGATCTAGGCGTAACTTCGGCATTTACATTGGCTTTTACAACCTCCAAAATTTCGGTATTCGAATAACGATCTGTTACACGAATATCAACAACCAAATCGCATTCTGATGGCACAACATTGTGCTGTTTTCCGGCGCTGATTTGTGTTACGGTCATTTTTACGGGACCTAAAACTTCAGAAATTTTATCGAATTTATAATTTTTAAACCATTCCATTACGGGAATTGATTTATATAATGAATTATCATCGTTTTGATGCGCCGCGTGACTTGCCGTTCCTTTTACTTTTACATCAAGAACCAGCAAACCTTTTTCAGCTACAGCCAGTTGCATTAAAGTTGGTTCTCCAACAATGGCACAATCTAACTCTGGTAAATGTTTTAAAACACTGTTTAAACCGTTTTTTCCGCTGCTTTCTTCTTCGGCGGAAGCCACCATTACGATATTATGTGACAAATTTTGATTTTCGTAAAAATGAACAAACGTTGCCAGTAACGAAACCAGACATCCTCCTGCATCATTACTTCCTAATCCGAATAATTTACCGTCTTTTTCAATCGCTTTAAACGGGTCGTTTGTATAGGCTTGGTTTGGTTTTACGGTATCATGATGTGAATTCAGTAAAAGTGTTGGTTTATTTTCGTCGAAATATTTATTGAAAGCCCACACATTATTGTTTTCTCTTTTAAAAGGAATCTCGTTTTGATTGAACCAATTTTCTATTAAAAGTGCCGTTTGATCTTCTTCACTTGAAAATGAAGGGGTTTCAATCAAATTCTTTAATAAACTAATTGCTTCCTGGGTAAGCGTTGCAATATTTTTCATAGTTATGGTTTCTTTGCCGCGAAGGCACGAAGTCACAAAGTTTTTAATTAAATCCGTGACATTTTTAATTTGCGCAAATTTCTAAAATTAATATTTAAAACAACTTCCGCAGCTATCTTTTTTTTGCCACCAATTACACAAATTTTCGCTAATTTTTTTAAATTTTAATTCGTGAAAATTTGTGCAATTCGTGGCTATATCTTTTATAACGTAATTGTTGTGTGCAAAACGTCTGGATTTTGAAGCATTTTATGATGCCCGATTTTGATTTTCTGCACGCCTCTTGATAAACTATTAAAGCAATTATCTAATTTCGGAATCATTCCGGAATGGATTACTTTTTCTGCTTTTAGTTTGTTGTATAATTCTTCGTTTATTGCCGTTATTACAGATGAATCATCTTCTGAATCTTGCAAAACTCCTTGTTTTTCAAAACAATATGTTAGTGTAACACCAAAAACTTCTGATAATGCAATTGATAATTCACTCGCAATAGTATCGGCATTTGTATTTAAAAGTTGTCCATTTTTGTCGTGCGTAATAGCGCAGAAAACAGGAACTATTCCTGCTTCAAGCAGCGTTTTCAATAAAGATGTATTGACTTTTTTTACATCGCCTACAAAACCGTAATCAATTGTTGGATGATTGCGTTTTGTGGATTGAATTAAATTTCCGTCCGCTCCCGAAAATCCCATTGCATTGTTATTTTTTGCCTGCAATTGTGCGACAACGTCTTTATTGATTTGTCCGGCGTAAATCATTACGACAACATCAAGCATTGCAGCATCGGTAATTCGGCGGCCGTCAATCATTTGAGGTATTAAACCAATGTTTTGTGCCATTTTTGTAGCCGATTTTCCACCACCGTGAACCAAAACTTTGTATCCTTCTATTTTAGAAAAGTCGGTTAAGAATTGTTCTAATTCTGTTGGATTGTCGATAATGTTTCCACCAATTTTTATTACTTTAACATCCATTGCTTTCAAGGTTCAGAGGAACAAAGGTTCAGAGGCACAAAGGTTTTTTTGATGGTTTTAAAAACCTTTGAACCTTTGTCGCTTTGAGCCTTTACACCTCAAATTATAACTTCTTTAAAATCTTTTGTAAAACTAATTGTGCCGAATACGTTCTGTTATTCGCTTGCTGAATTACGATTGAATTCTCGCTGTCAATAACTTCATCGCTTACAATTACGTTACGACGAACCGGAAGGCAATGCATAAATTTTCCGTTGTTGGTTAAAGCCATTTTTTCGGCCGTAACGGTCCAATTTGAATCGCTGTTGGTTACTTTTCCGTAATCGTTGAAGTTGCTCCAGTTTTTAACGTAAACAAAATCAGCATTTTCGAATGCTTTGTTTTGATCGTATTCGATTTTGCAATCTTTTGTTATTTCCGGACTTAACTCGTAACCTTCAGGATGTGTGATTACAAAATCCATATCTTTTTGCATTTGCATCATTTCTACGAATGAATTGGCAACTGCCTGAGGCAACGCTTTTGGATGCGGCGCCCAGGATAAAACAACTTTTGGTTTGTGTTTTGTTTTGTATTCTTCCATCGTAATCGCATCAGCCAGAGATTGCATTGGGTGACGAACTGCACTTTCCATATTCACAATTGGCACTGTTGCATGTTTCAAAAATCCTGAAATTACAGTTTCAGCATAATCTTTTTCTTTGTCTACCAAACCTGCAAAAGCACGAATCGCAATAATATCACAATACTGAGATACTACTTCTGCCGCTTCTTTAATATGCTCTGAAGCGCCTGAATTCATGACAGCTCCGTCTTCGAATTCTAATGTCCAGCCTTCGTTGGTAAAATTCATTACCATAACATTCATTCCTAAATTTATAGCCGCTTTTTGAGTACTCAAACGCGTTCTTAAACTCGGGTTAAAGAATAACATTCCTAAGGTTTTATTCTTTCCTAATTTTTGATTTTTAAGCGGGTTCTTCTTTATTTTTAACGCGCCTTTTACCCATTTTGATAATGAGTCGATATCTTGTATTGAAATATAATTCATGATTTTTTTGTTAGTTGTCTAAAATTAGACGCTGATTAAACTGATTCGCTATCGCGAAGACGCTGATTTATACGGATTTTTCTATTCTTAATTTTCTATTATTTTCGAAAATCTTCCGCTTAAATTCTGGTTTTGTTCCAAAATTTAAAAGTAATCCTACTTCGCAATTTGTTCCTTTTAAATAGTTTAATATTTGATTTTCAAACTCTTTCACTATACAATCTGCTGCTTTTAATTCTAATATAATTAAATCTTCTACTATCAAATCGGCATAATATTGTCCGACTCCAATTCCTTTATAATAAACTTCTATTTTCTTTTGAGCTTCAACCTTTAAACCTTTACTTTTCAATTCTAAATACAACGAATTTTGATAAACTCTTTCTAAAAAACCATATCCCAATTCATTATACACTTCATAAAAAGTTTTAATAATGATATCAGTTAATTCTTGATGCAATAATTTCATTTTTTCTAATTTTGAACGAAATATAATACATAAAAATTATAATCGATTATAAAATCCGTTTAAATCTGCGTCTTCGCGATAGCGAATCCGTTTCATCCGCGTTCAATTTACAAAATCTTAGTAAACGAAATTTCATCCTTTAATGCTTTTAAAATAAAATTATCATTTAATCCGTTTACGATCCAGGTTTCTATTTTGGCGGCTTTTGCGATTCCTGCTGCTTCGATTTTGGATTGCATTCCGCCTGTTCCGTGTGATGATTTTGATTCTCCGATTTCTTTTTCTAATACTTTCAGATCATTTACCAATTTTATCGTTTCAGGATTTTCATCGTGAATCGAATCTTTGGTGTAAATTCCATTTGTATTGGTTGCAATAATCAGAATATCAACATTTAAAAGAACCGCCGTTAATGCTGCTAATTTATCGTTATCTCCAAACCGAATCTCATCTGTGGCAACGGTGTCGTTTTCATTAATAATCGGAATGTAATTGTTCTCAACCAAAACATTTATCGTATTGACAATATTTACTTTCGACTGATCTTTTTCGAAATCTGAATAGGAAAGCAAACATTGTGATGTCAATAATCCTAAATCGCTGAAATTTTCATGGAAAATCCGCATTAAATGAGGTTGTCCTATTGAAGCTAAAGCTTGTTTCAATGCAATTTCTTTTCCTTTACTTTCTAGTTTTACAAATTGTTTGGCAGCTGCAATTGCTCCGGAACTTACGATTACAAATTCGTAATCTTTGTTTAATGCGGCGATCTGCATACCAATATCTTCGATCTTTCCCCGCGAAATATGATTCGTCTCTTTGGTTAAAGTATTACTTCCTATTTTTAATAAAATCCGTTTTTTGCTCATTTTTGTTTTGGTTTTGCCACAAAGGCACTAAGGCACTAAGTTTCTTTTTACCGCAAAGGGCGCAAAGTTTTTTTTATATTGTTTGTTTTTGCAAATGGTAAGTTCGCAAAGCTTTATCTAAAGATAAGATCAAAATTATCTAATTATCTAATTGCCCAATTATCTCAATTACCTAATTTGTCCTTCTCCGTAAACGTACCATTTATTGGTTACAAGATGTTGTAAACCAATTGGTCCGCGTTGGTGTAATTTATCTGTGCTTATCGCTAATTCTCCACCCAGGCCAAATTGTCCGCCATCTGTGAAACGGGTTGAGGCGTTGTGATAAACTGCTGCGGCATCAATTGATTCCATAAATTGTTTTGCAATATGTTCATCTTTTGTAATTATTGCTGCCGAATGTCCTCCGCAATATTTGTTGATTTTTTCGATTGCATGTTCTTCAGAATCAATTGTTCCGATTACGATTTTATAATCTAAAAATTCTTCATACCAAATATCTTCATTTTGAAGCGTTTCGGTATTTTCGAAATTTTCTAATGATTTATCGACGATTACTTCAACTTTTGATTCAATCAAAGCTTCGATTAACATGGCGACAAAACCTTCAAAATTGGGTAATCTTGAATCGATTAAAACTTTATCTAAAGCATTACAAGCTGAGATTTTAGACGTTTTAGCATTCAAAATTACTTTTAAAGCCAAATCGGTATCTGCATTTTGATGAACGTAAACAAAATTGTTTCCGCGACCGCTAACAATTACAGGACAAGTGGCGTGTTGCTTGACAAACTCAATTAATTTTTCTCCGCCTCTCGGAACAATTAAATCGACTTTTTGAGTTGGTTTTTCTAAGAAAGCCTGCGTTTCTACGCGATTATAATTCAGATATTCCACCCAATCTTTTGAAACTCCGTTTTCTTCTAAAGCTTTATGCCATAAATCAACAATCTTCAAATTTGATTTTAAGGATTCTTTTCCTCCTTTTAATAAAATCTTATTTCCGGATTTAAAAGCAATTCCACCCGCTTCAATTGTAACGTCCGGACGAGATTCGTAAATAATTAATATGGTTCCGAATGCTGCAGTTTTATTTACGACTTTTATTCCATTATCATGAACAAAATGAAAACGCTCTACTCCAACCGGATCTTCCTGAGAAGCCAGTTGATTTAGTGATAAAATCATCTCGTCAACCTTTTTATCATCTACTTTCAGGCGTTCTTCCATCGCTAAATCTGAGCCGTCGTAAGCCAATAAATCTTCCTGATTGGTGAGAATTATTTGATTCCGCTCCTGCCCGACGAGTTTTGCCATAGAATGTAAAACGAGATTGCGTTTTTCGATTGATAATGGGTTCATTTTTTTTGGTTTAATTGGTTAATCGTTAATTCGTTTAATCGATTAACCAGTTAAACGATTAAACGAATTAACATTTGTGGCAACTTAGTTCTGAAGCTCTTCCAAACTTTCTTTTAAAGCTACAATAAAAGTATCTATATCTGATTTTTTAACTGTTAACGGTGGCAAAATTCTTAATAGATTTTTGTTGTTCGCACTTCCTGTAAAAATATGTTTCTCAATAATTAGTTTTTTTCTTAAAGCTGATACATCAAAATCAAACTCAACGCCAAGCATTAATCCTTTTCCTTTAACTTGTTTGATTCCAGGAACTTGTTTGATTTGTTCCGAAAAATAAGCTGAAACTTCGTTTACATTATCCTGTAATTTCAGTTTTTCCATTACATCCAAAACTGCAATTCCTGCTGCACAAGACAAATGGCTTCCGCCGAAAGTAGTTCCTAATAATCCGAAACTTGCTTCAAATTTTGGAGAAATTAAAATGGCTCCAACCGGAAATCCGTTCCCCATTCCTTTTGCAACTGAAATAATATCAGCATTGATTCCGTGATGTTGAAAAGCGAAGAACTTTCCGCTTCTTCCATATCCTGATTGTACTTCATCTAAAATTAAAACAACATTATGTTTTTTACAAGCTTTTTCCAATGCCTGAAAAAATTTTGTTGTTCCTTGGTCTAAACCTCCAACTCCCTGAATTCCTTCGATAATTACAGCTGTAACATCTCCTTTTGCCAATTCAGCTTCAACTAATTCAATTTGATTTAATGGTAAAAAAGTAACTACTTGCTGTGCATTTATTGGTGCCACGATTTTTTTATTATCAGTAACAGCAACCGCTGCAGAAGTTCTTCCGTGGAAAGAATTATCAAAAGCTACAACTCTTGATTTTCCATTATGGAAAGAAGCTAATTTTAATGCATTTTCGTTTGCTTCGGCTCCGGAACTGCATAAAAACAATTCATAATCTTCTAATCCTGAAAGTTTTCCTAATTTTTGAGCCAATTCTACCTGCAAAGGATTCTGAATCGCATTTGAATAAAATCCTAAATGATCTAATTGATTTTTAAGTTTTTGTACATAATCAGGCTGCGTATGGCCAATCGAAATTACCCCATGTCCGCTATATAAGTCTAAATATTCTACTCCGTTATTGTCTGTAATTGTGCAGTCTAATGCTTTTACAGGAGTTATATCGTAAAGTGGGTATACGTTGAATAAATTCATGTTTTTTTGTTTGTTTTGTTTCAGGTTTCAAGTTTCAAGTTGGCACAGAACGTGAAACTTGGAACTTTGAACTTGAAACTGATTTAAGTTCAGTATTCTTATTTCAAGTTACGTACAGAACGTGAAACTTGAAACTTTAAACCTGAAACAAATTTTTCCTAAAATCCGCTTGGTTTCAAATGTAAACCGGTGGTTTCTTCCAGTCCAAACATCAAATTCATGTTTTGAATCGCTTGTCCTGAAGCACCTTTGGTTAAGTTGTCAATGATTGAGGTAATCAAAATCCGGTTTCCTTTTTTCATTAAACTGATGATACATTTGTTGGTCTGCACGACTTGTTTCATATTGATATTTGTCGTTGTTACGGTTACAAATGGTTCATTTTTATAGAACTCTTCGTATTTGGCAACGGTTTGTTCAAGACTTTCGTCGGATGTTGTGTATAAGGTTGCAAAAATTCCTCTTGGAAAATCTCCTCTGTTTGGAATAAAAAGCAACTCGCTTTCAAAATCATCCTGCAACTGAACCAGGCTTTCTGAAATCTCTCCTAAATGTTGGTGTTCAAAAGCTTTATAATGCGACATATTATTGTTTCTCCAGCTGAAATGTGACGTTTCTGAAAGTCCAACGCCAGCGCCTGTGCTTCCGGTTGTGGCATTAATATGAACGTCATTATTTAGTAAATTAGCTTTCGCCAAAGGCAACAAAGCCAACTGAATCGCTGTCGCAAAACAACCCGGATTTGCAATATAATTCGCTTTTTTGATCTCTGCTTTATTCAATTCGGGTAAACCGTAAATAAAATCTTTTCCTTCAAAATGAGCATCTTTGTTCAATCTGAAATCATTTCCTAAATCGATGATTTTAGTATGACTTGCAAATTGATTTTCCTGCAAAAATGAAATCGATTTTCCGTGTCCAAGACATAAAAAGACAACATTTACATCCGGATTTATTTCATCAGTAAAATTCATTTCAATGTCTCCCATCAAATCGTGGTGTGCCACAGAAAGCGGTTTACCCGAATTCGTCGTGCTGTAAACAAAATCAATGTTTACATTGGGATGATACATTAATATTCTGATCAATTCTCCGGCAGTGTAGCCCGAACCACCAATTATTCCGATATTAATCATGAGTTAAATGGTTTACAGATGAAAATATGTTTTGTGCATTTCCTAAAATCTTAATAAATCCTTTTGCATCGTCAGATGTCCAGGCATTGTTCATTTCTCCGTATTGACCAAAACCTGTGTTCATCAAATCATTTTTAGATTCGATTCCGTCAAGCGAAAAATGATATGGTTTTAACGAAACAGTTACAGTTCCGTTTACTGTTTTTTGTGTGTCTTGCAAAAATGTCTCAATGTTACGCATTACAGGATCTAAAAACTGACCTTCATGAAATAACATTCCGTACCAGTTTCCTAGTTGTTCTTTCCAGTATTGCTGCCATTTACCAAGCGTGTGTTTCTCTAATAAATGGTGTGCTTTTATGATAATTAAAGGTGCAGCAGCCTCAAAACCAACTCTTCCTTTAATTCCGATAATGGTGTCTCCTACGTGAATATCTCTACCAATCGCATAAGCATTGGCTAGTTTTTCAAGCTTTACAATATTATTTTCAGGCAAATCTTTTTTACCGTTTAAGGCCACTAATTCTCCCTGTTCAAAGTGTAAAGTCACTTTTTCTTCTCCTTCTTTTTGCAATTGCGAAGGATAAGCTTCACTTGGCAAAGGCTGTCCCGAAGTTAAAGTTTCTTTTCCTCCTACGCTGGTTCCCCAAAGTCCTTTATTGATTGAATATTGTGCTTTTTCCCAAGAATAGTGAACGCCGTTTTTAGCCAAATAATCCACTTCTTCTTGTCTGGAAAGTTTTAAATCTCTAATTGGTGTAATAATTTCAATTTCCGGGGCAATGGTCTGGAAAATCAAATCAAAACGAATTTGATCATTTCCTGCTCCTGTACTTCCATGTGCGATAGCGTTTGCTCCTACTTTTTTAGCATATTTAATGGCTTCAATTGCCTGAAAAACACGCTCTGCACTTACTGACAATGGATATGTATTGTTTTTTAATACATTTCCAAAAATCAAATATTTTATAGCTTTATCGTAATATTTGTCTATGATGGTTAGGTTGGCGTGTTGCGCACTTCCTAGTTCATAAGCTCTTTTTTCGATTGCTGTTAATTCTTCTTCACTAAATCCTCCTGTATCTACAAGTACGGTATGAACTTCGTATCCTTTTTCATTTTTTAAATATTTCAAACAATACGAGGTATCTAATCCTCCACTATAAGCTAATACAACTTTTTTCATTTTTTATAATTTAGGCTAATACTTTCGTACTTAGCAAGTTTGAGATTTATTTTATTTGTTTTTAAGATAAAAAAACAAAAGACATTATTTTATTTAAGAATAAGGCTTGTTTAATTTTCTTTAATCTGCTCAAAACAGCTTCGTTAAAAGGATGTCTTGGCGGACCTTTTGGTTTGTCTTTTGGATCATAAAGCATTCCTGTACACAGGCACATTTTGTTTTCTTTACTTTGCAGAATTTGAAAATTAGTACAAGTTTTACAACCCGCCCAAAAACTCGGATCTGTTGTAAGCTCTGAGAAAGGCACTGGTTTATAACCC
The DNA here is from genome assembly GCF_033657265.1 of Flavobacterium sp. MMLR14_040. NCBI lineage: Bacteria > Pseudomonadati > Bacteroidota > Flavobacteriia > Flavobacteriales > Flavobacteriaceae > Flavobacterium > Flavobacterium sp. MMLR14_040. Next base: position 191,341 of record NZ_JAWVWO010000006.1, read on the forward strand.
AAATCAGAGTTGATTTTCATTACTGCCAAACCGGTCGTAATTCCGAATATTTTTGCATCAGGATATTTCTGTAGAGAATAATCAAAAACTTTCGATTTTATCTGTTTTGCTAAACCTAAGTTTCTGTAGTCCGGGTGCACAATTAAACCAGAATGTGCCACGAATTTTCCATGCTCCCAACTTTCGATATAACAAAAACCTGCAAATTTTCCATCTGCCAAAGCAATCATCGCATCACCGTTCGACATTTTTTTCTGAATGTATTCAGGAGTTCTTTTAGCAATCCCAGTACCTCTTAATAAGGCAGATGATTCTATCGTATCGCAAATTTCCTGTGCGAATTTAAAGTGTGCTTCCTGAGTTACAACAATAGAGATTTTCATTTCAATAGTTGAAGTTAGAGTTAAAAATTAAAACGTATTGTTTAGTTTGAAATCTTGAAACCCATCCAATAAAGTTAGATAAAATAGAAGTAACATTCTCAAAATCAAAAAGTTGATTTAGAAAATAATTAAAATAAGATATACTTTTAGGATATGTTTGTCCAATGGACAAATTATGTGATTTCAAAATGAAAAATGAATATAAATAAATACGCGGCGAAAAACTCTGTGAATACTATAGAGATAGTATCCGTACTTCGGGAGAAGTTACAGGTGAGTTTGTCCGTGACAAAGAAGTTATATATAAACTTATTTTATTCATCGGTGCAAAAGTACACTATTTTTTAATTATCAAAACAAAAAAATAAAAATCTAACATTTTTTTAATGGAATGTTGGTTTTCTATAAGGTTCTGAGTTGCTAAGATTCTGAGGTTCTGAGTTTTTTACTGAACCTGAAACTTTAAACTTGAAGCCTGAAACTAAAAAACAAAACCCGATAGCTTTAATAACTATCGGGTTTTAAACATTTTAATATTTTTTGATTTATTTTTTAGTAAACGGAATTACTTGTCCGTTACCTAAAACAATCATATCAAAACCTGTTTTTGATTCGTTAAACTTGAATTTTAAACCTGCTCTTTTTGATTCGAATGTATCTTTTTCATTTGCAACAGGAGATAAACTAAATTTTGGATAGTTTGGAAGTTCTGCGCTTAAAATGCTGTTTTTCTCTGTCATTTCAATTGTCAAAGGTGATTTGGTAGTAACATAATTTCCTAAATAACCATCAAGAATAATGTCTTTTTCAATTTTGCCGTTTCCCGCTTTCCAAACATTATTGCTTTCGTTATAATCTGGAAAAGCATGATCGGGATCTAAAGTAATGCTTTCTATTTCTTCTGTAGAATTATGTTTGAAAGACCAATCGTTGTTACGCTGCCAGATTTCTACAGGTAATTTAACTCTGGTTACTTTTCCGCTTTTTGTTTTTACATCCAAAATAATTGGCATTGGCATTTTGTCGAAATTTTCAACTGTAATAACCACTCCTTTTGCAGGATCATTTTTTACATATTTAATAGAATTGATCCCCTGATCAAATCTCCAGTTGTTTACAAACCAGCTTCTCCAGAACCAGCTTAAATCTTCTCCGGCAACATTTTCAATTGTTCTGAAAAAGTCATCCGGCTGCGGATGTTTATAAGCCCAACGCTCTACATAAGTACGTAATGCTTTATCAAAACGCTCCTCTCCTAAAACCTGCTCTCTTAAAATTACCAATCCAGCGCTTGGTTTTGCGTAACATAAAACTCCAATATTTGCTTCCTTCATATTATCAGGAGAGCTCATAATAGTTTCTAATTTTGGATTTGTATAATATTCTGCATCTTCGTGTAAGTTAGAAGCCGGCTGTTTGTACTCTCCGTTATTGAAATCGTAAGAACTTACAGAGTTGATAAAAGTATTAAAACCTTCATCCATCCACGCAAAATAACGTTCGTTTGAACCTACAATCATCGGGAACCAAATGTGTCCAAATTCATGATCTGTAACTCCCCATAAATCATCTCCTTTAGATTTCCATCCGCAAAAAACAATTCCCGGATATTCCATTCCGCCTTCATTTCCTGCTACGTTTGTAGCGGCAGGATAAGGGTATTCGAACCATCTTTTTGAGTAATTCTCGATAGATGCTTTTGTATATTCCGTAGAACGTCCCCATGCATCATTTCCTGCACTTTCTACCGGATAAGCCGATAAAGCCAACGCTTTTTTGCCACTTGGCAAGTTTATTTTTGCTCCGTCTAAGATAAAAGCCGGAGACGATGCCCATGAAAAATCACGTGCATTTTTAATTTGATAATGCCATGTTTTTTCAGCAGTTGCATTTGTATTTGCTGTGGCAGCAACTTCATCTGCAGAACGAATCATTACCGTTTTATCGCTTTGTTTGGCTTCTCCATAGCGCTTAAATTGTTCAGCAGAAAACACTTCTGATCCATTTAATAATTCACCTGAACCTACAACATAATGATTGGCAGGAGTTGTTATTTTTACATCAAAATCACCGTACTCTAAATAAAACTCAGAAGCCCCTAGATACGGTGCAGTATTCCAGCCTCTTACGTCATCATACACACACATGCGCGGGTACCATTGTGCAATGGTGAAGATTTTTCCGTTTTTGGTTTCTAAAACTCCCATTCTGTCTGATCCCTCAAAAGGTGCAATGAACGAAAATTCGATTTTAATTTTTACAGATCCTCCTTTTGAAGCTAATTCTTCCGGAAGGAAAATTTGCATTCTTGTATCTGTAACTACGTATTTTACATCAGTTTCTGTTTTTTTCTTTCCAGAAATTACTTTTACCGATTTAATTTTATTTCCGCCCTCAAAAACCTGACCCTGCGCTCCGTTACGGCTTCCTGTTAAAGGAACAACAGCATTTCCTCTTGAGTCTTCTTTAAATAAATTTTGATCTAAATTCAACCAAACAAAAGACAATTTATCAGGACTATTATTGGTATATGTAATTTCGTCTGTACCAGTAATTTCATTTGTAGTCCCGTTTAATTTTGCTGTTATTTGATAATCAGCTCTGTTTTGCCAGTATTCAACTCCCGGCTGACCGCTGGCAGAACGAGTTGGACTACCATTTTTAGTGTAAAAATGTGGTGCAAAAGCATCGTGGTAATTGTAATTATTAACAGGGGTAACTGCTGTTGTAGCTGGCGTTTGTTGCGCCCAAACAGAAGAAATCCCTACAAACAAAGCCATGGTTAATAAGGCTTTTGTGGATTGTTTTTTCATATTTTTTAGCTGTTTATGTAGCAAATTAATGAAAAAAAAAGCTATTTACAGAGAAAAAATTAACCTTAAATTAAAGTTTAGCAAAATTTTATAAAAAAAATAATTTAAGCGATTTTCTTAAAAAACTAAATTTTATAAAATATATTTACATCACTTTTAAAACTAATTTCTTTCAATTAAACTATTTTGAATACAACTATATCAAATTCAACGCTTACAGCTTCTATCAAACATGCCGGAGCTGAATTGTTTTCTTTAAAAAACAATCAAAACCAAGAATATATCTGGGAAGGGAATCCTGATTTTTGGGGAAAACATTCTCCTGTTCTTTTTCCGATTGTGGGAACTTTAAAAAACAATACTTATACTATTAATGAAAAAGAATATCAATTGCCAAGACACGGATTTGCGCGTGATATGGAGTTTCAATTAATTGATAAAACCGAAAATAGTGCCGTTTTTTCCTTGCAGTCCAATAGTGAAACACTGAAAAAATATCCTTTTGATTTTGAATTGCAGCTTATTTATACGCTGAATGAAATCACTTTAGACATTGCATACAAAGTAATTAATAAAAGTGAAACCAAAATGCCTTTTTCTATAGGCGCACATCCGGCGATTGCTTTACCTAAAAATTTTGATAATTATTCTTTTCAATTTGATAAAGAAGAAGATTTAGAATATTCTCTTTTAGAAAATGATTTGATTTCGAATAAAACAGAAAGTTTGCAAACTATTGAAAATCTGGTTCCGCTGAATTATAAATTGTTTGAAAATGATGCGTTGGTTTTTAAAACTTTAGAATCTAATTCACTTACTATTCTTGAGAATTCAAAACCTTATATAAAAGTTGATTTTGCAGATTTTCCGAGTTTAGGAATCTGGACAAAAAATCAGGCCCCATTTGTCTGTATTGAGCCGTGGTTTGGTTATTCAGACACGGCCGAAAATTCAGGGGATTTATTCGAAAAAGAAGGGATTTTGATTTTAGATGCCAAAGAAACATTTAATTCAAAATTTAGTTTACAAATATTATAAAAATAAAAAAATGCTGGAATTTAACTTTTCTCCATTTCCAATCATAGAAACCGAACGTTTGCTTTTAAGAAGAATTACGAATGACGACGCAAATGAAATTCTTGAATTGCGCTCGAATCCGGAAACTATGAAATATATTCCGAGACCTTTGTTAAAAAACACTGAAGATGCACTCGGGCACATTGCAATGATTGAAGAAAAAATTGAAACTAACATCGGAATCAATTGGGCAATTACTTTAAAAGAAAGCCCTAAATTATTAGGAATTATTGGTTTTTACAGAATGCAGCCTGAAAACTATCGTGCAGAAATTGGATATATGTTATTACCTGATTTTCACGGAAAAGGGATTATTCCTGAAGCCGTAAACAGGTTAAACAGATATGGTTTTGATGATTTAAAATTGCACTCTATAGAAGCTGTTATCGATCCGGAAAACTTTGCTTCTGAAAAAGTTTTACAAAAATGCGGTTTTGTTAAAGAAGCTCATTTTAAAGAATCTGAATTTTATGAAGGTCGCTTTCTGGACAAAGTAATTTACTCATTGTTAGACAAGTAAACTTTTAAAGATTTTATATCCAAAAATATAATCAAATACTCTGTTTTTTTTAACATACAGCAAGTATTAGTTGCGTTATATTTGCATCCGAAATAAGTAATTTTTAACTTATTTATCACTATGAAAATCTTGTTTATGAAAAAATTACTTGTTCTGTTTGTTCTTTTCTTTTCTATTCAATCACAAAGTCAGACTTATATTAAATTTAATGCCGCTACGGCTATAGTTGGCATACCTAATATTGGAGTTGAAACAAGCATTGGAGAAAAACTTACTTTTAGTGTGGACGTTATGGCTTCTTTTTGGGAATCTTTCAATGGCCATAGCCCAATGAAGTTTTATACTTTGACTCCTGAACTTCGTTATCATTTTAAAGAAAAATACAACGGATTTTATGTTGGCGGACATGCCGGACCGGATATTTATGAAATACAAAAATGGAATTATTTTGATTCAAATAAATATGAACACGGTTTTGGTTACCGTCTGGGTGTTTCAGTTGGGTATAATATCAAACTAAATGATAAATTCCTTATAGATATTTTTGCCGGAGGTGGCTGGCACCAGGGATTTTATCATGGATATTATAATGATGGAACTCCGGGAAGATATGAAACGGCACCGAATTGGAATAAAAGCGGTGAATGGCTGCCATATCGTGGCGGAGTAATGATTTCGTATAAATTATAATTACTTTGCCAGCTTAGGCAATGTTTTTACATATAAATCCTCTACTTTTTTGCGTGCCCAATCGGTTTTTCTTAAAAAGGTCAAACTTGATTTTATACTCGGATTTGAAGTAAAACATTTTATAGGAATTAATTCTGATAAGGTATCAAAACCATAATATTCTACTAATGTTTCTAGTATTTTTTGAAGGGTAACTCCGTGTAAGGGATCTTTAGATTGTTTTTGCATTTTTGTACTTTTATATAATATTAAAAAAGACCATACTCCAAAAAGTATGGTCTTTTCATTTTACAAAATTACTGAATTGAAATTTAATTCAATCGACTACTATTAGAATATAAATTTAAATCCTACAGCAAGTGGAGTTGTTAAATTTGAACCTCCCACTAAATAAGCAGAATCTACATTTGCCATATGAGCCAACCCAAAATTTGTAACAGTTGTTTTTTCGCCAAGTACAGGATCAATTGTAGTTGATGTAAAATTCACCAGATCATAAGAAAATTCAACAGAGAAATTTTTGGTTACGAAATAATCAAATCCGCCTGAAACAGAAAGTCCAAACTGGTTTATTTTAGTGTCGTTTTCTTTTTCTTTACCTGTGATAACCGGCAAAGCTGCCTGTCCGAAGAAATAAAGAGAACCAGCAACATTCCAATATTTTCTTGCTAATGGCTGAATTACAATTAAATCTGTTTTTGCTGGTGCTGAATTTAATGTTGGATCTGACTTCATGTTAATATAACCAAATCCCGCTCCAACAGCTACCGATGGTGTTACAAATGTACCTACAATTGGTATTACTGATATATTTGTATTCTTTACATCTCCGGTTTTGGTTTGCTGATAACCAAATTGAGATGTTACAAACCAGGCGCCTTTTAAACCCTGAGCAGATTCCTGAGCTTTTGCCGTTAAACTTACTAATACAATACTGATTAATGTTACAATTTTTTTCATTTTAAAGTTTGTTAAATTATTTAACAAACTTACCAGTAAGGCTTTTTTTTAAAAATGATTAAAATCATAGATTAAAAAAAATCTTTAATTATCTTAGATTCTCATTTTTAATTATCTTAGGACTACTAAAGTTTTCAATTTTGTTTTACATTTGCACACTATGTTAAAAACAGTCAATATACTTAATAAAAGAGCTCGATTTGATTACGAAATCATCGACACTTATACCGCCGGAATAGTTTTATCCGGTACAGAAATTAAATCTATACGATTAGGAAAAGCCAATATTACAGAGAGTTTTTGCGAATTTAGTAATTTGGAACTTTTTGCTATTAATACTTATATCGAGGAATATTCTTTTGGAAATCAATTCAATCATAAATCCCGAAGTGAGCGAAAATTGCTTCTAAATAGAAAAGAATTAAAAAGTCTTCATAAAAGTGTTCAGGCAAAAGGATTAACTATCGTTCCGTTAAAATTGTTTACCAACGAAAAAGGTCTTGCTAAACTGCAGATTGGTCTTTGTAAAGGAAAGAAAAACTACGACAAACGTGAATCTCTTAAAGAACAGGACACAAAAAGAGATTTAGACAGAATTAAAAAAGCGTACAACTAAATCTTAATTTACTGTAAAACAGCAATTTTAAATATTTTATACTTATTTTTACTACAATTAACTTTAATAAAAAAGTATGAAAAAGTATATTATTTTGTTCACTGTCTTTGCTTTTTTTAGTTGTGGCAGTAATACTTCTATTGTAAGTAGTTGGAGAGATCCTAAAATTACTGTGGCTCAGGAACATTTTAAAAAAGTTTTGGTCGTTGTTCTGGTAAAAGATGAAGCTTCCAGAAGAACGGCAGAAAATAGAATTGCTGCCAGTAATGAAATTTTTAAAACTTCATATCAATACCTGAACGAAAGTACTTCTCAACTTACTAAAGAGCAAAAATTAAAAATCCTGCAAGATGAGAATTTCGACGGAGTGATTACAATGCGTTTAGTAAGCACTGAGAAAGAAACCAATTATGTTCCGGGAACTTATACCGGAATGTATTACGGAGGTTTTGACGGAATGTACACAAATGTCTATGGTTACGGTTTCGGAAATTGGTACGGAATGTATTCGCCCAGCTTTTATGATCCCGGATATTATCAGGAAACCACATCGTATATGGTCGAAACCAATATTTTTTCATTAAAAGAGAATAAACTGATCTGGACGGGAACAACAAAATCTGAATATGTTACAGATTTAGGACAGACTGTAGATGCTATTATGCAAGCTGTTGTTGCAGAAATGAGAAAAGACGGCTCTTTGCCTCCAAAATAAAATTACAGAAAGCAATATTTACTTATTGCTTTTTTTGCATAATTTAAATTGACTAAATTTGTCAAGACATTTATAATTATTAAAAATGAAAACGCTTCTTAAAAACGCCCGTGAGCAAAAAGGATTAAAAACTCGTGAGGTTGCACAGCTTTTGGGTATTGATCAGGCTTTAATAAGTAAATTTGAAAGCGGTACACGAAAACCAACGAAGGATCAAATTTCTAAATTAGCCCAGCTTTTAGAAATAGATTACGAAACTTTAATGATTGCGTGGTTAAAAGAAAAAATTCTTTATGAAATTGGAGATAATGAATTTGCATTAAAAGCTATAAAAGCAGCACAAGATGAAATCAAATACAACAAAACAGTTTCTAACTTAAAAATATCAACTTCTTTAGAAAAATTATTAAATCAAATTGATATTCTAAAAGAGAAACTAGATAGCTACAAGCAATTTGATAGTTATAAAATTACACAGGCTCTTGAATTAGAGTATACTTTTGAAAGCAATCGAATTGAAGGAAACACGTTGACACTTCGAGAAACAGATTTGGTAATTAATGAAGGCTTAACGATTTCAGGAAAAAGTATGAGGGAGCATCTTGAGGCCATAAACCATCAGGAAGCAATTGGTTTTATAAAGGATTTAATGAGTAAAAATAATTCTATAAATGAACGTGATCTTTTATCAATTCACAACTTAATTCTTAGAGGAATAATTCCGGAAGATGCGGGCCGCTACAGAAAAGTACAGGTCATGATCACAGGAAGTACGCATATGCCTCCACAACCATTTTTGGTTGCCAAAGAAATGGAAGATTATTTTATTTGGTATGAAATCAATAAAAACAAATTACATCCCATTATTCTGGCTGCCGAAATGCACGAAAGATTGGTTACAATTCACCCTTTCATTGATGGAAATGGAAGAACTTCGCGTTTGATTATGAATTTAATCTTAATGCAAAAAGGGTATTTAATTGCCAATATAAAAGGAGATTATGAAAACAGAATGCAGTATTACCAATCTCTCGAAACCGCTCAGAACAAAAACAACAAGGAAGACTTTTTAATGTTTATTGCTCAAATAGAGAAAGAAAGTTTAGAAAGATATATTAGTATCATTGCTCAATAAAACCAAAACACGAATTTCACTAATTTACACAAATTAAAAACTGATTACGTTTGTGAAATAATTTCACAAGCTGAATTAGTGACAATTAGTGAAATTCGTGTTTAAAATTAATTTCTATCTTCTAATAAAGGAACAAATCGAAACTCTCCAAATTCATGTTTTTCGAATTGTGTTTCGTTTTTGCGAATCAATAATGTCATAATCTGAACATCTTCGCCTAACGGAATAACCAGTCTTCCTCCTATTTTTAATTGCGCCATTAATGGCTGCGGAATAAAAGGTGCGCCCGCCGTAACAATAATACTATCAAACGGTGCATGATTTGGCAAACCTTTGTAACCGTCTCCAAACGAAAGATGTTTGGGGCGAATATTTAACTTTGGAAACAGGTTCGAAGTTGCTTTAAACAATTCATTTTGCCTTTCTACACTATAAACTTTAGCGCCAAGCATAAACAAAACAGCTGTTTGGTAACCAGATCCGGTACCAATTTCCAGGATTTTATGATCCTTTTTTACTTCTAATAATTGCGATTGAAATGCAACTGTATAAGGCTGCGAAATAGTTTGTCCCGCTCCTATAGGAAATGCCTTATCCTGATAAGCATAATCTTCAAAACTTGAATTTAAAAAAAGGTGTCTTGGGATTTTTTTTATCGCATCCAAAACCGCTCTGTCAGTAATTCCTTTTTGTTCTAAAGTGCTTACTAATTGATTACGAAGTCCTTGATGTTTGGCAGTGTCTTTCAAAATAGGTTTATTTTATTTTGGTAAAATTAATAAACTAAATACTAAATCAAATATTGATTTTTAATTATTAAATCGCTAAATCTTTATTGTATTAACTTTTACTTTCAACAAATAAATTATATTTTTGTTTAAAATACATTCTCATGTTAAAAGTAGGAGTTTTAGGTGCTGGTCATCTAGGTAAAATACATTTACGCTTATTACAACAATCTGACAAATACGAATTAGTTGGATTTTACGACGAAAATCAGGAAAACGCCGAAAGAATTTCAAAAGAATTCGGTTATAAAAACTTCAGCACCATTGCAAAATTAATCCACGCTGTGGATGTAATCGATATTGTAACGCCAACACTTTCTCATTATAAGTGTGCAAAAGTGGCGATCAAATCAGGAAAACATATCTTTATAGAAAAACCAATTGCCAATACTGTTGAGGAAGCTGAAGAAATTATAGCTTTAGCAAAAGAATACAACGTAAAAGGGCAAGTTGGTCATGTTGAGCGCTTTAATCCCGCGTTTATTGCAACAAAAAACATGATCGAAAATCCCATGTTTATAGAAACGCATCGTTTGGCCGAGTTTAACCCGCGTGGTACAGATGTTCCTGTGGTTTTAGATTTAATGATTCACGATATTGATGCTATATTGAGTGTTGTACATTCAAAAGTAAAAGATATTCATGCAAGTGGCGTTTCTGTAATTAGTGATACTCCGGATATTGCCAATGCCCGAATTGAATTTGAAAATGGTTGTGTTGCCAATTTAACAGCGAGCAGAATCTCAATGAAAAACATGCGCAAAACACGCTTCTTTCAAAAAGATGCTTACATTTCTGTTGACTTTTTAGAGAAAAAGTGCGAAGTAGTTCGTATGAAAGATGCGCCGGAAGTTCCCGGAGATTTTGATATGATCCTGCAAAATGCCGAAGGTGTAAAAAAACAAATCTATTTTACAAATCCTGATGTTGAGCAAAATAATGCAATTCTGGATGAATTAGAATCATTTGCAAACGCAATCAATACAAATACAACACCTGTAGTTACGTTAGAGCAAGCTACAGATGCTTTAAGAGTTGCGTATCAGATTATTGATTGTTTCGACAAATAATATAATTTTAAAAATAAAAATAGCCACGAATTCACTACCTTAATTGGTGAATTCGTGGCTAAATCATAAATATAATACCAATATATAAAATGAAAACGATAGCTGTAGTTGGTGCAGGAACAATGGGTAACGGAATTGCTCATACTTTTGCACAAAGTGGTTTTACTGTAAAACTTATTGATGTTTCTGAGAAATCTTTAGACAAAGGAATGGCGACTATTGCCGCGAATTTAGACAGAATGTTGTCTAAAGGAACAATTACTCAGGAAGATGTTGCAAAAACTATCACCAATATTATTACGTATACTGATATTAAAGACGGAGTTGTTGGCGTTGATTTGGTTGTTGAAGCAGCTACAGAAAATGTAGAACTAAAACTAAACATCTTCAAGCAATTAAACGAAGCTTGTTCTCATAATACGATTTTAGCGACGAATACTTCTTCAATATCCATTACACAAATTGGAGCTGTAGTTGCACATCCTGAACGCGTTATCGGAATGCACTTTATGAATCCCGTTCCAATTATGAAATTAGTTGAAATCATTCGTGGATACAATACCAGCGATGAAGTCACTAAAATTATCATGGATTTATCAGTTAAATTAGGAAAAACACCTGTTGAAGTAAATGATTATCCTGGTTTTGTAGCTAACAGAATCCTGATGCCTATGCTAAACGAAGCCATCGAAACGTTATATAATAAAGTTGCCGGAGTTTATGAAATTGATACTGTAATGAAATTAGGAATGGGACACCCGATGGGACCGCTTCAACTTGCTGATTTTATTGGTCTTGATGTTTGTTTGGCCATTTTAAATGTAATGTACGAAGGTTTCAAAAATCCTAAATATGCTCCTTGCCCATTATTGGTAAATATGGTAAGAGCTGGAAAATTAGGAGTGAAATCCGGTGAAGGTTTTTATGATTATAGTGAAAGCAAAAAAGCAGAGAAAATCTCTAAGCAGTTTATCCTTTCATAAAAAATAAATGCAATGTCAATAGCATCAAATTTAAATAGTATTAAAGCAAGTTTGCCAGAACATGTAACATTAGTTGCCGTTTCTAAAACCAAACCTGTTTCAGACTTAATGCAAGCCTACGAAGCTGGCCAACGCATTTTTGGGGAAAACAAAATCCAGGAAATGGCCGAGAAATGGGAAGAAATGCCAAAAGATATTCAGTGGCATATGATTGGTCATGTGCAAACGAATAAAGTCAAATTTATGGCACCCTTTGTGAGTTTGATTCACGGAGTTGATAGTTTGAAATTGTTACAGGAAATCAACAAACAAGCATTAAAAAACAATAGAGTTATTGATTGTTTGCTTCAAATACATATTGCCGAAGAAGAAACTAAATTTGGTTTAGACGAAAATGAATTAAATGAACTTATTTCTTCATCTAAGTTCAAAGAACTCAAAAATATTCGTACCTTAGGTTTAATGGGAATGGCAACATTTACAGAAAACCAAAACCAAATCAAAAAAGAATTCCAACATTTAAAATCGATTTTTGATTCGATTCAAAATGAAGATTTTTCCATTATTTCCATGGGAATGTCCGGCGATTACCAACTTGCAATAGAATATGGAAGCACCATGGTACGTATTGGAAGCAGCATTTTTGGAGGTCGCTAATTTCAAAAAACCTACAATTGTAAGTCGCACTACGGCGCGTCTCTACACACAAAACTGATTACTGAATACTGATACTGAAAACTAAATTTGTACGCAATACTAGACATAGAAACTACTGGAGGACAGTTTAATGAAGAAGGAATTACCGAAATCGCCATTTATAAATTTGATGGACACGAAGTAGTTGACCAATTCATTAGTCTTGTAAATCCCGAAATTCCGATTCAGCCCTTTGTGGTAAAATTAACTGGGATTAATAATGCCATGCTGCGCTCTGCTCCCAAGTTTTTTGAAGTTGCTAAACGAATTATAGAAATCACTTCAGATTGTATTATTGTTGCTCATAACGCTTCTTTCGACTACCGAATTTTACGTACAGAATTCAGACGTTTAGGTTACGATTTTGAAGCCAAAACCCTTTGTACAGTAGAACTTGCTAAAAAATTAATTCCCGAGCAGCCTTCTTATAGTTTAGGAAAACTGGTTCGCGCACTCGGAATCCCGATGGCAGACAGGCATCGTGCCAGCGGAGATGCTATGGCAACAACGAAGCTTTTCAAAATGCTTCTTGAAAAAGATCTGGAAAAAACAATCGTAAAAGATTTTATAAAACTCGAAGTCGAAAAAGGGATATCACCAAAATTAATGGATTTAGTGGGACAAATGCCTTCTAAAACCGGTATTTATTATATTTATAATGAAGGCGGTACATTAATTTATATCGGCAAAAGCCAAAACATTCGAAAAAGAGTAAATCAGCATTTTACCGGAATTACAACCAAAAGCAAAAAGATTCAGGCAGAAGTTTTCACTATTACTTATGATGAAACCGGAAGCGAATTGATTGCTTTGCTTAAAGAAAGTGAAGAAATAAAAGTAAACCGACCAAGGCATAATCGCTCACAGAAAAAAACTTTTTTTCCGTTTGCTTTATATGCTGAAAAAGATTCCAACGGTTATCTGAACCTAAAACTTCAAAAAGCGGATGGACGTAAAAAAGAAATTACATCCTTTATTTCTTTACAGGAAGGTAAAAACATGCTGTTCAAATTCACAGCCAAATATCATTTATGCCAAAAATTGACAGGTTTATATCAATCCAAAAAAGAATGTTTTCAATATAAAATAAAAGAATGTGACGGTGCCTGTATTGGCGAAATTAGTGCGGAAGAATATAATAGCCGTGTACAACAATTTATATCAGAACACAGTTTCGAAAACAAAAACATGATTATCATCGACAGAGGGCGAAATGTAAATGAAAGAAGTGCGGTATTAATCGAAAACGGGCAATACAAAGGCTATGCTTATTATGATTTGAATTATCAAATTATGAATATCGACATCCTGAAAAATATTTTAATCCCAATGCAAAACAATCGCGACGTAAAAAACATAATTCAAAATTACGTTCGTAAAAGTAAATCAGTCAAAATACTTCATTTTTAACAAATAAAAACTTTCATTATATTTGTAAGTTATGAAAAAGATGAAATCAAGATACGAACATTTTAGAGAAAAAATCAAGATCGTTCTATATGGCACAAACACCATTTTAGGAAGAATGTTCGATTTAGTACTTCTGGGACTTATATTATTGAGCGTTCTTTTGATAATGATGGAAACCGTTCAGGGAATTAATCAAAAATACCACTCTCAACTGATTATTTGCGAATGGATAATTACAGGATTTTTTACTATCGAATACATTTTAAGAATAATTTCGATTCAAAAACCGGTAAAATATGTTTTTAGTTTCTACGGAATCATCGATTTACTTGCTGTTTTACCCATGTATTTGTCTATATTTTTCCCCGGAGCAAGCATACTTTCCATCGTCAGAGCTTTGCGTTTCTTTCGATTATTCAAAATATTACACATTCCGCAAATATCACATCAATCTATACAGCTTCGGGAAGCTATTGAAGCCAGCAAGGAAAAAATTCTTGTATTCATTTACTTCGTTTTGATAAGTACCATAATAATCGGCTCAATAATGTATTTAGTTGAAGGAAAAGAATCTGGATTCACGAGTATCCCGATAAGTATTTACTGGACAATTGTAACGTTGACAACTGTTGGTTATGGTGATATTTCTCCACAAACTCCTTTAGGACAATTCATTGCAGCTTTAGTAATGATTTTAGGTTACGGAATTATAGCCGTACCAACCGGAATCGTTACAGCAGAATTTGCAAAAAGCAGTTTAAAAAACAGTAATAGCGTAAGTGGAAAAAAAACATGCAGAAAATGCAATTCTCAAGTACATTTTGATAACGCAAAATACTGTTATCAATGTGGAACAGAATTGCCAAATAATTAATTTAAGAAGCTAATCCAGCTGTACATTACAACTCCTCCTTATCTTTGTTGTTTTTTTAAGGCATAAAAGGAGCTTCTAAAGTCGCTCTTTTATCCCAAAAAAAACGAACAAACATAAGTCCGGGGTTTCCATTTCCATCTGGGCTAAAAAATATGAAATACTTAATTACCATTGTCGGACCAACAGCCATAGGCAAAACAGCCTTGAGTATTGCTTTGGCAAAACATTTTAACTGCGAAATAATCTCATGCGACAGCCGTCAGTTTTTTAAAGAAATGACCATTGGTACTGCAGTTCCAAATCAGGACGAGCTTAAAGCAGCAAAACATTATTTCATTCAAAATAAATCTATTTTCGAAAATTATACCGTTGGCGATTACGAAAAAGAAGCACTTTTAAAATTAGAAGAATTATTCCAAACAAATGATTTTGCTATATTAATTGGTGGTTCTGGTTTATATGTTGATGCAGTTTTAAAAGGATTTGATGAATTCCCCGAAATTGATTCTTCTGTAAGAGCAGAAATAAATTCTAATTACGAAAAACTCGGAATCAATTATTTACAGGAACAATTAGAACTTTTAGATCCGGAATATTTTCAAAAAATAAATTTAGAAAATCCACAGACTTTACAAAACCCGCAGCGAATGATGCGTTTTGTAGAAGTTTGTATCGGAACACAAAAACCATATTCCTCTTTTCTAAATCAAAAGAAAAACAATAGAAACTTCACTCCTATTTTAATTGGTTTAGAAGCTGAAAGACAAGTGATTTATAACAGAATTAATCAGCGTGTCGATATTATGATGAACGAAGGTTTATTAGAAGAAGCAAAGGCCTTGTATCCTAATAAAGCATTAAATGCATTGCAAACGGTGGGTTATAGAGAATTATTTAGTTATTTTGACGGAGAATTCACCCTGCCATTTGCTATAGATGAAATCAAAAAAAACACACGAAGATTTTCCAAAAGACAATTGACGTGGTTCAAAAGAAATGAAGCCACAAAATGGTTTGATTACGCAACAGATAGAAAACAAATAATAGATTATATAGAAGATTTTTTAAAGTAAAAGCAAAATCTTTCTTCTTTCTCTATCTCTAAATCAATCTAAATCTAATATCAAAAATCTAAAATAAGAAAATGCCAATATCTCCAAATTTCACATCGGTTTTAAGCAAAGAATGGGAAATCAATTTTACACAATGCACGCCAAACGGTTTTTTAAAATATACCGATTTGTGTAATATTCTGCAGTTAACCGCCGCAGCACATTCTGAAGTTGGCGGCATTAGCTTTTTTGATATGCAGGAATTTCATCAGGCATGGGTTTTAAGCCGAATGCGTGTTGAAATTACCGCTTTACCAAAATGGCAGGACATTGTTACAGTAAAAACATGGATCAATAGTTTAGAAAATTCTCGCTCAGTTCGTGCCTTAGAAATGTATGTAAATGGCAAAAAAATAGTAGGCTGTGAAACCTATTGGGCTGTTTTCAATACGCAATTACGCCGTCCGGAAGCTTTAGCTCTGCCTTACGAACATTTTGAATTGTTTCCGGAAAATCGAGCCACCACTGAAGGTTTTTCAAAAATCAATATCAATCACGAAAAAGGGGCCATTTTTGAAAAAACAGTTTATTTATCAGATTTAGATATTGTAAATCATGTTAATAACGTAAAATATTTAGAGTGGTGCCTTGATCATGTTGATGAAAAAAGAATTTTAAAACAACAAGTAAAAAGCTTTGAAATGAACTTCATGAAAGAGCTTTCGCTTAAAGATAATGTGGTAATTCACGAAAGTGAAGATGATGATCACACGACCGCGACATTCAGTATTACCAAAGGCGAAAAGACCTGTTTTGCTTTGGAATTGCATTGGAAATAATTATTGCCCACTGATTAAACGGATTGAATGAATTTGCACCGATTTTTATTTTTATTTGAATTCGTGCTCATTCGTGGAATTCGTGGCAAAAAAAACGATGCAAGTTTGCATCGTTTTCTTCAATATTAAAATTATTTTGATTTCTTTTTTGAACCTTTTTTGGATTTCTTCGGCTTCTTTTTCTTTTCAAGCAGCTCAATTTTGCCTTTAATTCTTTTCTCCACTTCCGTAATATCAGAATCAAAAGCAAACTGTAAAGTTGTAAGTTTAGCATTTTTAATTTCCTTTAAAGCCTTTTTAAACTCTTGTTGAGCTTCAAGAAGAATCGCTTTCTTTACAAAAATTTCAGATTTATTTATTCCTTTTATGGTTAAAGCAAAGTCGATCAGCTTTTGAGCTTCTTCATAATCTTCATTCAAAATTAAAATATGCAAATAATACGGATATACCTCAAGTGCATGAATATTAATGGCTAAAGCTTCCTGAAAATAGTTTTTTGATTCTTCATAATTCAATAATTGCTCTGCCTGAATTCTTCCATATAAACACAAAACCATTGTATTTTTTGCATCATACGAAAAAGCATAATCTAAAGATTCAATCGTTTCTTCAAGCGAATAAGGATAATTATCCAAAGCCTGAAAAAGGTATTTATCAATTGTTTTCATTTCTTAAATCTGTTTTTAATTTCTGTCGAATTCCTTTGTAACTTTTAAGCACTTTATTTTTCTTGAAATCACTTCCTGTAAAAGTCCTAACCGGATCGCCACGCTGAACATTCAGTTGGTTTTCCCATTGTTTTCCAACATAACTTTTAAGTTGTTGCAAAGTTTCGTCTTCTAATTTTTTTAATAGTCTTTCTGTTGCCAGTTTTTTGTTTTGATGCTGCGATCGGCTGTCCATTGCTACAACCGCAATTCCGGTTGGAATATGCGTTGCCCTAACCGCCGAACTGACTTTATTAACGTGTTGTCCACCCGCACCGGAACTTCTCATTGCCTGATATTGAATATCGTTTTCCGAAATTGACGCATTTTTTTCCGGTTCAATCTCAAAAATGCCAATAAACCAATTTTTACGTTTGTGCATTTTACGAAACTGGCTTTGCCCAATCCATTGAATCGTTCCAATCCAGGAATTTACAAATGTTGCTGCATTTTTACCTTTCACAGCAATTGTTGCCGTTTCAACAGTTCCATTTTCAAAACCAACTTCTCTTTGTAATAATGTCGTTTCCAATTGCTGTTCCTGAGCTTCTTCCAACACTTTTTTAAGCACTTGGGCAACCACCCAAGTGCATTCTGCAGGTCCGCGACCCGCTGTTATTTGAATTATTTTTTCCATTTTTAATTTCTTTTTAGCGGTCCATTCTAACGATTCTCGGAGTAAAAGTTCCCAGAACTTCAACTAAATCCGTTTGATTAGCCATTACTTTTGTAATATCCTTGTACGCCATCGGAGCCTCGTCGATATTTCCTCCAATTAACGTGACATCATTTGATTTTAAAACTTTTTTGATTTCACTTTGGGTAAAAGTAGCTTTACACTTCGCTCTTGAAAATAAACGCCCTGCACCATGTGAGGCTGAATTTAAACTCTCAGCATTTCCTTTCCCTTTCACAATATAGCCCGGAGCTGTCATCGAACCAGGAATTATTCCCAATTGACCATCTGCCGCAGGGGTCGCACCTTTTCTATGTACGATACATTCCTGACCATTTACGATTTCTTTCCAGGCAAAATTGTGATGGTTTTCAATTGTTACCACTACCCTTTTTCCTATGGCTTTAGCAATTCTTCTATGAATATCATCGTGACAGGCTTTGGCGTATTCTCCTGCTAAATTCATCGCCAGCCAATATTCCTGGCCATCATGCGTATTTAAATCCAGCCACGCTAAATGCTGTACATTTTTTGGTAACGGACATTGTTTGGTTGCCAAATACGTGTAATGTTTCGCAATATTAGCGCCTAAACCACGTGATCCGCTATGTGAAAGAACAGCGAAATATTCACCGGCTCCTAACTTCCATTCATTTTCCGGATTGTCAATTTTTGCAATTCCAAATTCTACGAAATGATTTCCTCCGCCTGAACTTCCCAATTGCTTATACGCTTTTGGCAAAAGATTCTTTAATAACGGAATATCCTGAAATTCACTTCTGTAAAAAACATCATGATCTGCTTTTGCTGCATGCGTTTCGTTCATTCCAAACTTGGTATTGTCTTTTAAAATCGCCTCCAATTGATGCTCTTTTCCTTTAAAATGCGACGCTGGTAAGTCAAAAATCGACAAACTCATTCTACAGCCAATATCGACTCCAACTCCGTAAGGAATAACGGCATTATCTGTTGCTAAAACTCCGCCAATTGGCAATCCGTAACCTGAATGTGCGTCCGGCATTAAAGCTCCGGCAACTGAAATTGGTAACTTTAAAGAATCATACAATTGAAATTTAGCTTGCTGATCAATTTCATTTTCACCAAAAATTGTAAAAGGCACACGTGTCGTTTTAAGCTGGTGCATTCGAACCTGAACCGGTTTGATTAAACCTTCAGCCACTTTTCCCCACGTTCCATTTCCCTCAAATTTTTCAGGATAAAGCAAAACTTCTTTGGCTTCTGCTAAAATGGATTCCTTTTTTTCTCTTTTTCTATATCTGTTTATTTGCCCAAGGGCAATGTTTATTGAATTATTTTTTGGAAAGCCTAACTTAATCAGGTCTTTTCCGGATAATTTATTTCCCATGATTTATATCATTTTCATCTGCATATTGTTGATACAATACATGCAGACTTTTATTTTTAATTGGATTCTTCTCTTTCGGATTCTGGTAAACTTTCCAGCCCGAATAACGAGCATATCCCGTAAGTAATCTGTTTATTTTATGGTTTAAATTATAATTGGTAATATAATTTTCTAAAATCTGAAGCTCACTTTGTAAATCTGAATCAACTGGTTTTTTATGCGTTATAATATTCGGCCTTACCCGTAGCACAAATCTCCAAGGCTCATCAAATCGATAATAAATTATATCTCTCCCAAGTTTATTTGACCATTCTTTGGTTAATGTAAAGTAGGATTTCTCTTTTTCAGTCAAATCTAATTTCTTGCAATCCCAATCACTAATAGAAATCATTTTCAAAAACTGCTCTGATGGAACAGAAATTTTCTTTCCAAATTTTCTTTTGCGTTTGGTAAATGATTTTTCATTTGAATACTGATATGTATTAATTTTTTCCAATAAATTCATGAAAAAATCTGAATTTAGACCAACTAATACATCTGATCTTAAAACAAAAAACCGAACCCAGCCTTTTTGATAGGGTTTGTCTAATGGCACGGGTGGTGAATTCCAAACGGCATTAAACAATTGCTTCCTTTGAACGTAATTTTGACGTAATTCTTTTTCGAAATCTTCTTTTACTAACCTTTTCTTCTTTTTTTCACTTTTAAAACGACTACACAATGCATAATCATCTTCAGTGTAATTTTCCATTGAAAAAGTCTACTAAAATTAAATTGCTGAATCTTTTTACCCTTTCGGATAAATAATAAAATCGATTATTCGGGAAAATTTGAAGTGTCTAGAATAAAAAAAGCCCGAAACTAAATGTCTTCGGGCTTTTTTATATATCTAAAAATGAATTTCTAAGATTGAAATAAGCCACGAAGAAGCGCTGCACCAAATCCGTTTGGTGTGAAGCTTTGAGATGATAATGTAAGTACAAACATTTTTCTTCGTTTTAAAGGGTTATTATTTTTTTCGTCTGCAAATATTGTGAATTGTTTTTTGAATTTCCAAATTTATTTTAAAAAAAATCTCTTTAAAAATAATTAAGGTAAATTTAAAAATTATAAAAACAGAATTATGTATCTGGAAAATAAATAACTATACCTGAATATTAGATTTTAAAAAATAAATTCCAAATTCCAATTTTTGCAACGTTTATCACTTCAATTCTGGGACAAATGATGCTCAAAAAGCATTATTGTCGTGAAATCTTTAAGCAGTAAACTAAAATTTGAGCATAAAAAAAGCCCTGAATTCTCAGAGCTTTCTTTTTTTTTGGATGAACTAGTTTGTTATTCTATAACTTATTCAGATACTTTGCTTTTAACAACTAATCTGAAACCTTCTCCGTGAATGTTAAGAATTTCAACATCTTCATCAGATTTTAGGTATTTTCTCAATTTAGCAATGTAAACGTCCATACTTCTTGAAGTAAAGTAGTTGTCATCTCTCCAGATTTTTGTTAAAGCTAATTCTCTTGGCATTAAATCATTTTCATGCAGAATCAACATTTTAAGCAATTCATTCTCTTTTGGAGATAATTTTATTGGCTCTTCGTTTTCGAAAGTTAAAAATCTAAGTTTAGAATTTAAGTGGAATTTACCAATATTAAACTCAAACTGAACTTGTTCTGCTTTTGTATCAGCCGATTTTCTTTGAATAATAGCTTTGATTTTCATCAATAAAACTTCTGAATCAAAAGGTTTATTTAAATAATCATCAGCTCCGGCCTTATATCCTTTTAACACATCCTCTTTCATAGATTTTGCAGTTAAAAATATAATTGGCACTTCGCTATTTTTCTCTCTAATCTCTTTGGCTAAAGTATAACCATCTTTATAAGGCATCATTACGTCAAGAATACATAAATCATATACATCCTTCTTGAATTTCTCGAAACCTTCCATACCGTTTTTAGCTAAAGTAACTTCAAAGTCATTTAACATTAGATAATCTTTAAGAACTGCCCCAAAATTAAGGTCATCTTCTACTAAAAGTATTCTTTTGTTATTATTTTCCATATTTTAATTTATTAATGGTATTTTTATTATAAAGGTGCTACCTTTTCCTTTTTCGCTTTCAACATATACTTGACCATTGTGATCCTCAACTATTCTTTTTACATAAGCCAGACCTAAACCGTGTCCTTTTACATTATGTAAATCTCCCGTATGTTCTCTATAAAACTTCTCAAAAACTCTTTTTTGAGCTATTTTACTCATACCAAGTCCATTATCTTTAACTTTTATCAGAACCATGTCTTTAACATTTTCTGTAAAAATTTCAATTTCCGGAATATCCGGAGAATATTTTATTGCATTTTCTAAAATATTTACCAAGACGTTTGTAAAATGAACTTCATTTACTAAACATGTTGTTCTCGCGGCATTTAGATGTTTAACAACGGTTCCGTGTCTATCTTCTAAAATTAGATTCACGTGTTCGATTGCGTCATCAATTATATCATGAATAGCAGTTGGCTCCTTAGTGATATCAAGTTCTCTTTTTTCTAATTTAGAAATTCGAAGAACATTTTCTACCTGAGCATGCATTCTTTTATTTTCATCTCTGATCATTTGAAGATAGCGAAAAACCTTTTCTTTATCTTCAATAATTTTGGGGTTTCTTATCGCATCAAGCGCTAAGTTTATTGTTGCAATTGGAGTTTTAAACTCATGCGTCATATTATTTATAAAATCGGTTTTGATTTCAGAAATATGCTTTTGACGTAACAATTGATTCAATGCACTTGTATAAGCTACAATTATAATCAGCGTAAAAACGATTGATAATATTGTAATACTCAATAATTCTGATAATAAAAATTTCTTTTTGTGAGGAAACGTTATAAATAGTTCATATTTACTATTCCCTTCATTATCCGTATATATTGGTATATGATAGCTTGCATCTTTATCATAATGAAAACCATCAGATTTTATTTTTGTTGCTAAACCACTATTAAGAACGCCAAACTCAAACTTGGTTTTTACACCGTATTCTTCCAGTTCCTTTTTTAATAACTTTTGCAGCTTATCTTTTGTAATTCTACCCTCGATTGGAGTTAGAGAAGCAATATCTTTATATTGAATCTGTTGCTGAACTTTATTTAAAATATCAAGACTTCCTGATTTTTCAATCTTTAAATCCGGAATAATACTTTGTCCTAAAGTATTATTATCGATATTGTTATTGTTATTGTAAACTTCAGTTACTCGTTTCGAGCTAAAATTTTTAAATCTTTCGCTGCTAAACTTTTTGTTAAAAAGTGATCCGCTTATGTCGTAATCTTCAGACGTAAGTGTATTCGAATAAACAATTGTTTTATTTGTTTTTGTGTTTCTTTGAACGTAAAGAACTTCCAGTAAATCTTCTTTCTTTGGGATTTTACCTGTACTGTCTTTTATGCGATTGTATTTGTCGTAAAAACTATACTCTTCCTGCTGTTCAAGTTTATCAGCAACACTCCCAATCACTTGGGTAACGTGGTATTTAAATTGCTCGTCGTTATTTTTAAACGAAGAATTGAACCAAAATACCTGAACCAGAATTATCCCTATTAAGGACAAACTCATCAATAAAACAAGTATTCTAAAAAATAATTTATTCATCGAAACAAAATTAATATTTTAACAATATACTAAATAATACATTAACCAAATATTAACATTTAAGACTGATTTTGTTTAATATCTAAAATTTTAAGAATTTTAACAACTTCTTCCTTAGCATTTTTAAGATTATCGTTATTAATAACAAAATTGCTTCTGGAAATTCGATTTTCATCATTCCATTGCATTTTCATTCGGCTTAAAACTTGTTCTCTTGTGGTATTGTCGCGTTTTAAGACCCTTTCAATTCTAACTTCTTCGGGCGCAGTAACTGTTATTATTAAATCACATTCTTTATAACGCCCGCTTTCAAATAATATAGCAGCTTCATAAATTACATATGGATAACTTTTATGTTGCAATAACCATACCTCAAAATCTTTTTTTACAGCAGGATGCACTATTGCATTTAATTTAGCTAGCTTATCTTTATCATTGAATACAATTTCGGCAAGTTTAGCACGGTTCAAAATGTTATTTTCAAATAAGGCTTCACCAAATGAGGTTTTTATCTCCTCAATAATATCTTCAGATTTCATTACATTTCTTGCACCATCATCTGCGATATAAACCGGAACTCCCATTTCATTAAAGTAATTTGCAATGGTGGTTTTACCACTACCAATTCCTCCTGTCAAACCAATAACTTTTGTCATACTATACTTTAAAAAACATACGAGGAAAAGCTTCTTGTGGTTTTTTCTTTAAAAGGATGATCTTTATATAAGATTCTAAAAAGCCAGTTCCGTATCCGTAAAATTGTTTCCATACAGCAATAACAGATAAGTATCCAATTTTGATACTTTTATTCTGAATACTTGCTGCGAGAAATATTATAACGAAATATACGAAATATAATTGTAATAAAATATCAATATTGAAAATTAACAGTAAAAAAGCTAATAATAAACCTAATATAAAAACCGTCGGAAAGAAGAAGGTAAGCTTATTATGTTCTGGATACCAACTATTTAATATTGGTCTCGCCTTGCCAAATTTATTTACCTGAACAGCAAATTTTTCCCAGTCAATTCTGCGTTTATGGTACACAAAAGCCTCAGGAAACAATCTGGTTTGAAATCCAAGATTCCATAAACGAATAGATAAGTCGGGATCTTCGCCTGGATGAATGTTTCCAAAACCTTTTGAAGCCTCAAACGCTCCCTTAGAAATCCCCATGTTAAAACTGCGGGGCTGAAATTTATTGATCTTTTCAGAGCCACCGCGAATACCGCCGGTAGTAAGAAATGAAGTCATTGCAAAATTAATGGCTTTTTGAATATCGGAGAAACTGGCTAAAGCTCTGTCTGGCCCACCGAAACAATCTACATAATTATCATCTAACTCCTTGCGAACTTCTGTTAAGTAATTTGGAGGAATTATACAATCTGAGTCAAAAATGATAAAATAATCACCTCTGGCTTTTTGCATACCAAAATTTCTTGAATCTCCCGGCCCTGAATTCTCTTTAAAATAATAAGATATATTTAGCTTTCCCTGATATGTCATCACGACATCTTTACAGGGAATCGAAGAACCATCTTCTATCAGGACAATTTCAAAAGCTTCATTATAATCAGATTTGGTTAAGCTTTCTAAAAGTTCATCAACTTCATCCGGACGATTATACACGGGTATAATTAAAGAAAAAATCATAATGGAATATGCGTTATTGAGTAGTGATTGTTTTAAATTTCAAAATTTCAGCAAAGATATGTTATATTAACAAAAAAACCATTCGCCGCAACGAATGGTTTCTTATATGTAGTACTAATTTGTATTTATTTTATACTTTCGATATTTACAACTTCATTTGCTTCGGCTTTATAATCAACTCCTGCAAATTCAAAACCAAACAGATTTAAGAAATCATTTCTGTATCCTGCCAAATCACCAATTGCAGGTAAAGTTTCGGTAGTTGCTTCTAACCAAAGTTTAGCTACTTTTTCCTGAACATCATCACGCATTTCCCAATCGTCGATTCTGATTCTTCCTTTTTCATCTACAGGAACTTCTGATCCTGAATATAATCTATCTTTAAACAAACGCTGAATTTGCTCAATACAACCTTCGTGTATTCCCTCTTCTTTCATAATTTTATACAAAAGAGAAATATACAACGGGATAACCGGAATTGCAGAACTTGCCTGTGTAACTAATGCTTTGTTTACAGAAACATAAGCCTTACCTCCTATTGATGCCAAACTATCTGTAATTGAGAATGCTGTAGCTTCTAAATGGTCTTTTGCACGACCAATTGTACCTTTTCTGTATACAGCTTCTGTTAATGATGGCCCGATATAAGAATAAGCTACTGTTGTAGCTCCTTCAGCCAGTAAATTTTCAGCTTTCAAAGCATCAATCCACATAGTCCAGTCTTCACCGCCCATTACAGCAACTGTATTTTCAATATCTTCTTCGTTTGCAGGAGCAATCGAAACTTCAGTAACATTTCCTGTATGAAAATCTACTGTTTTATTTGTAAAAGTTTGTCCGATTGGCTTTAAAACAGAACGGTGCAAAACTCCGGTAACAGGATGCTGACGAACTGGCGAAGCCAAACTATAAATTACAAGATCAACTTGTCCTAAATCTGCTTTTATTAAATCCAAGGTTTCTCTTTTTATTTCATTTGAAAAAGCATCTCCATTGATACTTTTTGCATATAAACCTGCTTTGTGAGCTTCAGTTTCAAAAGCTGCTGAATTATACCATCCCGGAGAAGCTGTTTTACCTTCAACTGGCGGTTTTTCAAAAAATACTCCAATTGTAGCTGCATCAGACCCGAAAGCACTTGTGATTCTTGAAGCCAATCCGAAACCTGTTGAAGCACCGATAACCAGTACTTTTTTTGCTCCGTTGATTGGACCTTTTGATTTTATATATTCTATTTGATTTTTTACGTTTTGCGCGCTTCCATCAGGATGTGCAGTCAAACAAATAAATCCTCGCATTCTAGGTTCTATAATCATCTTGTATTATTTATTGTATTAATTCAATTTCAGTTTTAATTTTTCAAAAATAGACATTTTATCCTTAACCCTTTTCATGTTGGCATCCATATTGTCTATAAAATTTGGATTTAAAGCATTTTTCTTCGCCAACTTATAGAAATTATAAGCTGCAGTATAATCGCTTTCATACTCAGCCATTCTTCCTAATTCACTGTTAAATGAAGAATAATCAACATTTTCAAGATTATTAAATGTAAAATCAATATGCTCTTTAGCTTCTGCATATCGACCAATATCTATTAACAAATAAGTGTAGTTTAAATAAGGCGCAGGATATTTTGGTTCAAATTTCATTGCCAGTTTATAATGATAAATTCCTTTATCATAATTACTTAACTTATTGTAGTAGATCCATCCTAAATGATTGTGGGCTTTTCCAAAATCGGGATATTGAGATAATATTTCTTCCAGCATCTCTTTTCCGTCGGCAATATTTCCTTCAGATATTAATGAATCTGCCTTAATAAATTGATTTTCGTAAAAGCTTAAACTTTCCATACCTATACCTTATATCTTAATTTAATAATTCTTTTGCATGATTTAATGCCGAGTCAGAAATATTAGCTCCGGAAAGCATTTGTGCTATTTCTGTGATACGTTCGTCCGGCGCTAAAAGTTTTAATTCTGATTGTGTATCATCTGCAACAGTAGATTTGAAAACTTTAAAATGCGAATCGCCTTTTGCAGCAATTTGCGGTAAATGCGTAATGGCAAATATCTGCATTTTCGCGCTCATTTCTTTCATGATTTCGCCCATTCTAATGGCAATTTCACCGGAAACTCCAGTATCAATCTCATCAAAAATTAAAGTTGGCAATTTTGAATACTGTGCTAAGATTGCTTTTACAGCCAACATAATACGTGACATTTCTCCGCCTGAAGCTACTTTTTTCAACAAACCAAAATCAGTTCCTTTATTGGCAGAAAATAAAAATTGTAATTCATCTTTTCCATTTTGAAAATACGTTTCAGATGGTAAAAGTTCCATTTTAAATCGAACATTTGGCATTCCCAGCGTTTCTAAAATAGAAATTAACTGATTTGATAATACCGGAATGGCGTCTAATCTGTTTTGACGAATCGTTTCTGAAAAAGTATCTAATTCGTGCGCTTTTTGTTCAATTGCTTTCGAAAGAATTTCAATTTCTTCTTCTATATTACCCAGTTCAATAACTGCATTTTCAAGATTTGCCTGAATTTCCAATAACTCATCAACCGTATTTGCCTGATGTTTTTTCTGCAAATTATAAATTAACTGCAATTTTTGGTTGGTTAATTCTAATTTTTCAGGATCGTTTAATAATTTCTCCGAAGCATTTTGCAATTCTTTTGAAACATCATCAAATTCTATGGTTATGCTTGTAATTCTTTCAAATAAATTTTGATATTCAGGCGAAAATGCAGTTATTTTTTGCAAAGACGTCTTGATTTCATTCAGATTATGAAAAACACCAAATTGCTCTTCGTTTGCAATTACCAATGATTTATCAATTGATTCTTTGATAATTTCAACATTATTCAGTTTCTCAAAATCGGCTTCTAATTCTTCTTGTTCACCTGATTTTAATTTGGCTGCAACCAATTCATTTAATAAAAAAGTATTGTATTCCTGTTCTTTGCCAGAATCACTTTGCTTTTTTAATAAAGCGTTCAATTTAGATTTATCTGATTTATATGTTTTTAATAATTTTTGATACGCTGCAATTGTATCAAAATTATTAGCAATGGCATCAATTATTTTAAACTGAACACCTTCATCCGATAATTCCTGAGTTTGCTGCTGCGAATGTATATCAATTAAAAACAAGCTTAAATCTTGCAATTCCTGAAGATTTACAGGACTGTCATTTATAAAAGCACGTGATTTTCCAGAAGGCAAAATTTCACGTCTGATTATAGTATCATCTTCATAATCCAGATCATTTGCTTCAAAAAACTCTTTTAAGTTATATTTTGAGATTTCAAAATGAGCTTCAATTACGCATTTTTCTTCTTTATTTTTCAATGAAGTCAAATCGGCTCTTTTTCCTAAAACCAATCCTAAGGCTCCTAATATAATAGATTTACCAGCTCCTGTTTCACCTGTAATTATAGAAAAACCTTTTGAAAAATCAATAGACAATTTTTCAATCAGGGCGTAGTTTTTAATCGACAGCGAAGTTATCATAGGATAAATATGTGAAAATAAAATTAATGAATAAAGTTAAAATTGAAAAGTCAATTAAAATTTAATTTGTGACCATTTAGTAGAATTTAATGGCGAAACCTTATTCAAGACGTCTGTTAAATCTGTAACCGGAATACTTGGCCCGCCAGAGAAAATAGAAACAATTTCATCTGATTTAGCATCAAAAAATACCCGGGTTAAAAAAGCATTTGGCTTAACTGAGTTTAATTTCCCTATTAATGCTATAGATGATTTTACTTTTTCTTTTGATGTTTTTAAATCAACAGTCATATTATCTAATCCTGTGTGATATAAAAAACTGGTTTGGCGTAAATCACTATATGTTGGTGAAACCAAATCGTTTATTAAATAATAACGGTTTTGAAGTCCATCAGTCTGGCTCCAGCCTTTAGAACCTCCCTGCTGTGCAACGTTTGCAATATTTTGAGCAGTTTCAAAATACGGACTTCCGGCGCCCATTTGAAAAGTATCGGCATCTAATCCTAAAATTATATAACTATAAAAAGAGACAACAGAGACTAAATTTGATTCAAATGTAGTTGGATTAAATAATAAAGGCTGATACTCTGTATAAGTAAAATTAAAGTCTTTATCATTATAATTTAAGACAGGCGAAGAATATGTCGAATTATAAATTAATCTCGAAGATTGTACCTGAATTGTACCTGTAAACTGATCTGAACTATTTGACGAAAGTGTAATATACATGGAACAATTAATTCTTTCATTTTGTTTTAAAAGCGCCCCTGTCCAGTCTGTTTTATTTACAAATTCAGATAATGAGGTCTGAAGTGTTTTAAAAACCTGTTGATTTGGGTTTGGGAGTCTTTCAGTATTTATAGTTACAGTACAATTTAGCTGTTGCGCCTGCGCAAAGCCAAATATTAAAAATACTAAAAGAGTAACTATTTTATTGTTCATACAAGGTAATGTTTGCTTTATCGAAATTCGATTTAGCTATTCTTATTCCGTTTTTTGATTAAAAAATCTGTGGTATTTAAGAAAAATGTAAAATTACTTTATTTAAAATATCAACCGCAACCGATTCTTTTGTTTTTAATTCCATTGGTTCAATTTTAAAATCCTTATCAATAAAGGTAACTTTATTGGTTTCTTTTTTAAAACCTGCACCTTCATCCTGCAAGGAATTAAGAACTATCAAATCTAAGTTTTTTTTCTGAATTTTCAACTTAGCATTTTCAATTTCATTTTCAGTTTCTAAGGCAAATCCAATTAAAAACTGATTTTTTTTAGTATTTCCTAACGACAATAATATGTCTTTAGTTTTTTCAAGTTCAATTGAAAACTCATCAGCTGCTTTTTTAATCTTCTGAGAAGCAACTATTTTAGGTTTATAATCAGCAACGGCAGCAGCGGCAATAGCAACATCCGCATCGTTGTAATGTGCATAACAAGCATCGTACATTTCTTGCGCAGAAATTACATTTATCACTTCAATTGAAGTATTTTTTGCCTTAAAATGTGTTGGTCCCGAAACTAAAATAACCTGAGCACCCAAATTGGCAGCTGCATTTGCAATATCAAAACCCATTTTTCCAGAAGAATGATTCCCTATAAAACGTACAGGATCTATTGCTTCGTAGGTTGGGCCGGCAGTTATTAGTATTTTTTTTCCTTTTAATGGCAACTTACTTTCCAGATCAGCTTCAAGAAAAGCAATGATATTTTCAGGTTCTGCCATTCTTCCTTCTCCGGATAAACCGCTGGCCAATTCGCCACTTTCTGCAGGAATCATAACATTACCAAATTGCTTTAAAGCTTTAAAACTAGATAGTGTTGAAGGATGTTTGTACATATCCAGATCCATTGCAGGAGCAAAATAAACGGGACATTTAGCCGATAAATAAGTAGCAATTAAAAGATTATCACAGTTTCCTGTTGCCATCTTGGATAATGTATTGGCAGTTGCGGGAGCAACTATCATTAAATCGGCCCATAGACCTAATTCAACGTGATTGTTCCAAACCGCATCCTGATCATCCTCATTAAAAAAAGTAGAGTGTACAGGATTTTTTGATAACGTAGATAACGTAAGTGGAGTTACAAAATCCTTAGAAGCAGGTGTCATTATCACTTGGACATGTGCACCTGCTTTTATAAAGAGTCGTACTAATGTGGCTGTTTTATACGCTGCAATTCCACCAGAAACTCCCAGTAAAATCTTTTTTCCGTTTAAAACTGACATTATACTATATTATTTGTTTGAACCTCTGTGGTAAGTTTTACCGTCTAACCATTCCTGAACAGCTAAAGCGTGTGGTTTTGGTAATTTTTCGTAAAATTTAGAAACTTCGATTTGTTCTTTATTTTCAAAAACTTCTTCAAGACTGTCATTATAAGTAGCAAACTCTTCTAATTTCTCAGTTAATTCTTTTTTAATTTCAGAATTAATTTGGTTTGCTCTTTTAGCCATAATGGTAATTGCTTCATACACATTTCCTGTTGGCTCTTCAATAACTGTTTTATTGTATGTTATTGTATTTACAGGAGCATTCGTCTTTTTTAAATCCATGACTTTATTTTATTTAGTAAATTTTTGTAAATCAGTTTCAACTCTGGCATTCATTTCGTCTGCCTGTTTTTTGTATTTTGTAGCGCTGTTAAACTTAATTAAGTTATTGTAAGCTGCTTTGGCAACATTTAAACGTTCCTGCATTTTTGAAGGAACACTATTTATTGCTAATTGGTATGCTGAATCGTATTTGTAAAACAATGCATCTTCTTTAAAAGGTGTTCCTGGAAAATCAGCGATAAAATTATCAAACGCAATTAATGCTGATTTATAATCTGAAATCGTATTATAACCTTTTGCATTTTCGTATGCTTTTTTCTCCAGTTTACCGTTCAAAATTTGTACAGCGGCATTTGCCTGAGGAAGATATTCTGAATTTGGATAATTATCTATAAAAGCCTGTAATTTCTCTAAAGCTTTTACTGTATCTGTTTGATCCAGGCTATAAATTGGCGATAATTTTGAATAACTGAAAGCTCCTAAAAATGCTGCTTCCTGAACTTTTTCGCTTCGTGGATATCCTGAAACAAAACTTTCAAACTGATAACCGGCCAAATAATACTGTTTTGTTTTATAATACGACTGAGAAAACATATAAAACAATTTCTCTGCCTGAGGTTTACCTCTATATGTTGGCGCTAGTTGTTCAAAAAGACGAATAGCCTTATTATATTTACCTGCCTCATACATTTTTGTTGCTATTTCAAATTTTGCCGCAACATCTTCATTTTTCAATGCTTTTTGGTAATCACTACAAGAACAAAAAAGGACAACAACAATTAATAGAGATACTATTTTTTTCATTTTCTTACTTTTATTATGATTTCTTAGACAATTGTGCCAAAGCAAAATCACACCGAAGTTCCGGTGGCAAATTTAGTTATTAATTTAGCTACTACAAAATATTTTTTGGTATATTAAAATACCCTTAATCCTGCTCTACTTTGATGCTGTGTTTCACAAATTCGTTTAATCTGTTTGCTAGCGAATCGTCTACAGAAACTAATGGCAAACGTACTGTGTTCTCAGCAATACCAAGGGCTTGAAACACTTGTTTGATTCCTGCAGGATTTCCCTGTTCGAAAATCATATCAATACAATCTGATAAAAAGTATTGCGTTTTAAACGCTTCATTTACTTTTTTATTAAGACCTAAACGAATCATTTCTGAAAATTCTTTAGGAAAACCTTGCCCGATTACGGAAATTACACCTGCCCCGCCCGCTAAAACAATTGGTAAAGCGATCATATCATCTCCTGAAATTACAAGAAAATCTTTTGGTGCATTTTTTATTAATTGCATTGCCTGCACAACATCACCGGCAGCTTCTTTTATCGCTACAACATTGTCAAAATCTTTGGCAAGACGTACTACTGTCGATGGCAGCATATTGCTTGACGTTCTTCCTGGTACATTGTATAAAATTACCGGAATTGGAGACGCTTCTGCAACAGCTTTAAAATGCTGATAAATACCTTCCTGAGTTGGTTTATTATAATATGGTGAAACAGACAGAATAGCTTCAAAAGCTGAAAAATCTCTTGTTTTTAATTCTTCTACAACCTGCATAGTATTGTTTCCTCCAACACCAAGTACTAATGGTAACCTTCCTTTATTGATCTCAATTACTGCATTAATTACCTGTTCTTTTTCGTCTTGTGTCAGGGTAGCATTTTCTGCCGTTGTTCCCATTACTACAAGATATTCAACTCCTCCATCAATCGAAAAATTTACTATTCGCTGTAACGCTTCAAAATCAATTGAGAAATCTTTTTTAAATGGTGTTACAAGTGCAACGCCTGTTCCTATTAATGATTGCATATTCTAATTTATAATTTATTTTATACTTTTTAAATACTTAAACAATTCAGAAATGAAAAGTTTATAATTCTCTAAATCAGTATTTATCATCCATCGATTTAATTTTTCATCGACTGATGCAAACCCGACTTTAAACTTCGCTTTTGATTTGCTGGTTATCATCATCAAAATTGGTTTTTCAATTTCATAATAACTAATCAAAAGGTCAAATTCTGTCTCGACAAAATCATTTAAGAAATCTACCGTAATCCCACCTTTCCAACTGATATTTTTTTTACCAAAAGTAGTTTCTGAATACGTTTTTTTCTTCTTTAATTTGCCTCTATACTGAACAATTTTTATGTTCTCTGGTTTAATTCCGTTTGAGACTAATTCGTTTATTAACTCATTAGAATGTCGAAATTTACTTTCATCAACCAGCAATCCAATTGTTTGTATATTACTTGTAAATACTTCGTTTTTTACTTTATGTAAGTTATTTTTTAATGATTTTTTTACAAAAAATTCCTTTATATAATTTAAAAACATAGTACTTTTACAAATTACAAAATTAATTATTTAAGTCGCATTTAAAATGGTAAATCTAAAAAAGTATAACGGAGTTTTAAAACTTTTTGTTATATTCTTAACACTTTTTTTTATAGTTTCCTGCAGTAACAAAAACTACAACTTAACAAAGATCGAAGGAAAGCAGCTTCCTGTTACCGAAAAACAGGCTGAAACCCCTGAAATTGAGAACTTCATAAAACCATATAGAGAGCATATTAATAAAGATCTGGACAGCGTTCTGGCTTATTGTCCTGAAACTTTGGATAAAAGCACGGGGAAATGGCAAACTACGATTGGTAATTTAATGGCTGATGTTTGTGTAGAAAGAGGAAATCTTGTTTTTAAAGCGCGTGAGAAAAAAAGTATCGATTTATGCTTATTGAATCATGGCGGGATAAGAGCCATTTTACCTAAAGGAAATGTGACCAGCAGGAATGCTTTTGAAATTATGCCTTTTGAAAATAGTCTGGTTGTAATGGCATTAAAAGGGGATCAAATTCTTGAAATCGCTTCTTATATTATTAAGGCGCAAAAAGCGCAGCCATTGTCTGGTATGACTTTTACAATTGCAAAAGACAAAACCGCAAAAAACATTTTAATTCAGGGAAAACCTCTTGACCTTAATAAGATTTATTATGTTGCTACAAATGATTATTTGGCTAACGGCGGTGACAGCATGGTTTTCTTTGCTAAAAGTGTCCAAAAATTTGACTTGAATTATAAACTTCGAAATGTATTTATTGATTATTTTAAAGAAGTTGATACAATTCCTGTTCCAAGAGATATTCGAATTACTGAAGAATAAATATTAAAAAGTTTGCCACGAATTACACTAATTTACACTAATTAGTATTGTGTTATTTCATTATCAAATTCGTGAAAATTCGTGAAAATTCGTGAAATTAGTGGCTAAAAAATCCTTTACAAAAACCTACAAAGATCTTTCCTGAAAAAATATATACAATGAAAAGAAGAGAATTTATCGAAAAAACAGCTGCTAGTACTGCCTTATTAAGTTTAGGTTTATCATTAAGCAGTTTTGAAACTAACGATATTAAGCATTTAACTGTTTTACATACAAATGATGTTCACAGTCATATTGATCCTTTTCCTGCTGATGATCCTCGTAATCCGAATAAGGGCGGTGTTTCTCGCCGTGCGGCGCTTATAGAAACTATTCGTAGAGAAAACCCAAATGTACTTTTATTGGATGCGGGCGATATTTTTCAGGGAACTCCGTACTTTAATTATTATGGTGGAGAATTGGAGTTTAAATTAATGAGCATGATGAAATATGATGCTTCAACTATTGGAAATCATGATTTTGACAATGGTCTTGATGGTTTGTATGCACAAATGCCTCATGCAACTTTTGAGTTTATCAATTCCAACTACGACTTTAAAAATACGGTAATGAACGGGCTTGTAAAACCGTATAAAATTTTCAATAAAAACGGAATTAAAGTAGGCGTTTTTGGTGTGGGAATTGAACTTTCAGGTTTGGTAGACAAACAAATGTATAAGGAAACTGTCTATAATAATCCTGTAGAAGTTGCGCAGGATATGACTCAATTATTGAAGAAGGAAGAAAGATGTGATTTGGTAATTTGTCTTTCGCATTTGGGTTATAACTACAAAGACGACGAAACTAAAATTTCTGATTTAAAATTCGCAGCATTAACTCAGGATATTGATTTAATTATTGGCGGACATACACATACTTTCTTGGATAAACCAACGATTGTAAAAAACAAAGCAGGTGAAAATGTGTTAGTTAACCAAGTGGGCTGTTACGGAATAAATTTAGGCCGAATTGACTTTTATTTTGATAAGAATAAAGCGCATACAAATGAAGGAAAATCAATTATTGTATAACATTTTTTTATGCGATTTTGCTTTTTTAAGAAAATAAGAAACCATAAAGTAGTACGCCAGAATTTGGGTTATATCCCGAATTAAAATAAGTACAATGGAGTATGAGAAGTATTCGCAGAAAATGAAAAATATATCTGACAACATAAAGCTAATAGCCATCAGGCTCATTAAAAAAGCTACATAAGTGCCTTTTGTGATGTAATTTACAAATGCATAATAACACAAAAGGCTTAAAATTATTCCGTAAAAAGTATAAAGCCAGTTAAACTTTTTCATATTATCTGATTGTAAACTCAAGACTGAAATCAATAAATAGACAATAAAAATTACTACTATTGAGATGGGCAAAATATCTCTTTTTCTGAATTTTATTCTTTCGTGTCTGGTAATAAAAATTCTTAAAAGCAATATATAAACAATCAGAAAACTTAATACACCACCAAGTTCTGAAATTTCTACATCCATCAATTCGAAAACCTGGCCAATAAAACAAAATAAAAAAACAAGTGCTTCGGTTTTTCCTATTTTATAATCATTGCTGATTAAAAAGTAAAAAAAAATAGCTGGCAATACAATTGATTTAGCATAAACTGCCATAACATCATGCTGCATACAATTAAAAATAATTGTAAACAGCAATGCTAAAAAATATAAAATCAACGACGGTTTATTCGCTTTCATTTAGTTTATTTATAAAATCCTGTTCAGATAATATAGGTATATTTAATTTTGTGGCTTTTTCTAATTTGGCTGGCCCCATATTATCTCCGGCAACTACAAAATCTGTTTTTGCAGAAATTGAACTTCCCACTTTTCCTCCATTGTCCTCGATTGTTTTCTTTAAATCATCTCTTGAAAACTGCTCGAAAACACCTGAAACGACAAATGTTTTTCCAACGAATTTTTCTGTTGCATCCGGATTTATATTTTCAACAATTTCAAATTGAACTCCGTAACTTTTTAAGCGTTCAATTATCCTTTGGTTTTCTTCATTTTCAAAAAACTCAACTACACTTCTTGCAATCCTTTCCCCTATTTCATCTACTAAAATCAAATCCATTAAAGTAGCTTTGCTTAGCGCATCAATATTTTTATAATGTTTGACTAATTTTTTGGCTACGGTTTCTCCAACAAATCGAATTCCGAGTGCAAAAAGAACGCTTTGAAACGGAATTTCTTTTGATTTCTCAACGCCGTTTACCAAATTCTCAGCTGATTTTTGCGCCATTCTTTCTAAGTGCAAAATATCATCTACTTTTAATTCGTATAAATCGGCATAGTTATGAACTAAGCCATTTTTGAAAAGCAAGGCAACGGTTTCGCCGCCAAGACCTTCAATATCCATTGCTTTTCTTGAAATATAATGCTGAATTCGCCCAATAATCTGAGGAGGACAACCGTAAAAATTAGGGCAATAATGATTGGCTTCTCCCACATTTCTAACCAATTCCGTATGACATTCCGGACAATAGGCAATGTATTGTGTTGGTTCTGAATTTTCAGGACGTTTTTCTAAATCTACTGCTATGATTTTGGGAATAATTTCGCCGCCTTTTTCAACAAAAACGGTATCGTTTATTCTGATATCTAATTTCTCAATTTGATCTGCATTGTGTAAAGATGCTCTCTTTACAATGGTTCCTGCCAATTGAACCGGCACTAAATTAGCAACCGGAGTTATGGCACCGGTGCGCCCAACCTGATACGTAATTGAATTTAATATAGTCGAAACCTGTTCTGACTTAAACTTATAAGCAATTGCCCAGCGCGGTGATTTTGCAGTATAACCTAATTCCTGCTGATGCTGAATGCTGTTTACTTTTACTACAACGCCATCGGTTTCATAAGGTAATTTGTGACGGTGTACATCCCAATAATCAATAAAATCAAAAACTTCCTGAAGGTTATTTACCAGTTTTGCTTCGCTTGGTACTTTAAAACCCCATTTTTTTGCCGATTCTAATCCTTCAAACTGTGTCGAAAAAGGTAAATTGTTGCTGGTTACCGTATATAATAAACATTCTAGCGGACGCTTTGCAACCTCAGCACTATCTTGTAATTTTAAACTTCCCGATGCTGTATTTCTTGGATTTGAATAAGGAGTTTCGCCAATTTCGATTAATTCCTGATTCATTTTTTCGAAACCTTTATAGGGCAAAATAATTTCGCCGCGAATATCGAATTTATCCGGATAATCACCTTTTAATTGCAACGGAACAGATTTTATGGTTTTGATGTTATTAGTAACCTCATCACCCTGAAAACCATCTCCACGAGTTAAAGCCTGAACTAATTTTCCATTTTCGTATGAAATACTTATAGAGGCTCCATCGTATTTTAATTCGCAGGTATATTGTAAATCAACATTTCCCAGAACTCTTTGAATTCGGTTTTCCCAGTCGACCAAATCTTCTTTTGAATAAGAATTATCCAAAGAATACATGCGATATTGGTGTGCAATGGTTTTAAAATTTTTGGTTACTGTTCCTCCTACTCTTTGCGTTGGGGAATTTTCATCAAAAAATTCGGGATGTTTGTTTTCTAAATCCTGCAGCTCCTTTAATTTAATATCAAAATCATAGTCTGAAATTGTGGCATTATCAAGTACATAATAATTGTAATTGTGTTGGTTAAGTTCGTTTCTTAAAGCCTGAATTGTGTCTTGAATACTCATAAAAATATTAAAATGGTGCTGGTTGTAATTTAGAATAACTGTAACTTCAAAATTAGGATATTTTTGTTGAAAAGCATTTAAAAACCTGAAAGTTTTAAAATCAAAAATCAAGTTGCAAAAAGATGCAACTTGATTTTCTTCTTGTCCATTATTCTTTAAAAGAATCAACAAATCTTAAAAAGAATCAAACAAAAACCAACTTCCAAATGGTTTTAACATTTATCAGGACTGATAAAAAAGTTTTAAATAGAAATAGGTTTTATTTTTGGATAATGATAAAATCAGAACGTCTGTTTAATACATGTTCTGCATCTGTACATTTTACTCCATTTTTACATTTATTAATTAATCGGGTTTCACCATAACCAATGGCACTTTCAATTCGCGAAGGATCAATGTTTTGTGAAATAAGATAATCACGTGTTGATTTTGCTCTGTTATCTGAAAGTTTTAAGTTGTAAGCATCTTTTCCGCGAGAATCTGTATGTGATTCAATTTTGATACGGATGTTAGGAAACTTCTGCATGATGAAAACTACTTTGGTTAATTCTTCAACTGCCAAAGGTGTAATATCAAATTTATCATAATCAAAATAAATTGGGTTTACATCCACTTTCTCGACTCCTTTTTTCTTCACAACCAAATCATCATAATTACTTAGTTCGAAATTAATATTCGGAATTTCACCTTCATTTTCCTTTGTGGTTTCTACCGTTTTTTCGTCGCTGCTGTAATTCGGTTTTGCTGCGATCATTTTAACTGTTTTTCCGCAAGGAACAATTAAAGCATATTTACCTTCAAAATTGGTTTTTGTCTCTCCCAAAATATCACTGAAAGAATTATATCCCATAATGGTAACGTCTGTAAGCGGTAATTTTGTTTTTCTGTCGATTGCAATTCCCGAAATAGTCTGATTGCAAACCGGATCTCCTTTTGTAAAGGAATAAATATCATCATCGCCTTTTCCGCCTTCTCTGTTGGAAGATATATAGCCTGAATGACCTGTTTTATCAATTATATAAGCAAAATCATCTTTATTGCTGTTTATTGGAGGTCCCAGGTTTTTTGGGCTTGAAAAACTTCCATCAGGTAAAAATTTGCTTTCATAAATATCAAGATCACCTAAACCATAATGTCCATCTGAAGAAAAATAGAGTGTTCCCTGACTGAAATACGGAAAAACATCATTACCAATAGTATTAATTTTTGGTCCCAGATTTTGTGGCGAACTCATTGTTCCGTCTGCAGCAATTTTTACAAAATACAAATCACTTTCACCAACTCCGCCGGGCATATCTGAAGCAAAGAAAAGCCATTGTCCGTCTTCACTTAAAGAAGGGTGACCAACTGAATATTCATTACTATTAAAAAATACATTTTGAGGATTTTCGAGTTTATTTCCATCTAAAGTTCCCTTCACTATCTGAAAATTATTGGTCTTAGTTTCATCTACAACCAATTTATTCTTTTTGACAATGTTGGTAGTATAATAAATTGTTTTTCCGCTGGCATCAAATGTGGCTGTAGCTTCATGATATTTTGACATAACATTTGGTAAAAATACCGTTTCGTTAAACAAACTTGCATCGGCCGGGTTTATTTCTGCAACATATAAATTAAGAAATGGCTGATTGTTCCAGGTATACAACTTCTCGCTAAATTTTGTCGTATCTCTTGCAGAAGTAAAAACAATTTTATTCTGAAAAAATGCAGTTCCGAAATCAGATTTACTACTATTTATAGCAAGATTTTTGATTTCATAAAGCGATTTTGATTTTGCAAGACTGTCCAATTGGAATTTTTGAACCAGATATCGGTTGATCTCATTTTTATCGCCTTTTTTATCCAGATATTCTTTCGTAACTCTGTTCGCTTCATCATAATCCATAACGGCTTTCATCGATTGAATATAGCGCAGGTAGTAAATATCTGTTAAATTATTCCCCTGTGCTTCATATAACTTTTTGTACCATTTCAATGCATTTCTTGAATCGGAAATAAAGTAATACGAGTCTGCAGCATTTTTTAAAGTTTGTGCCGAAGGATTTTTGATGTTTGCCAAAATTTCCTCGTAGGCTTTTGAAGCATCAACGTACGAATAATTTTTAAACAACGCATCGGCCTTTTTTAAATTGGTGGTCTGAGCAAAACAAACCGTGAAGCTCAATACCAGACTTAGGATATATAGTTTTTTCATAGGGTTTATTTTTAGAAGAATCGAGGAGATTTAATTTTACTTTCGCCTTTGTTAAACTGATAACGCAATATGATTTCGTGCGAACCGTCGTTGTATTTGTTTAATTCGCTTACGGTGTAATCAAAAGCATATCCGATGTAAAAACTTCTGGAGATTTGAAAACCAGCCAGGATACTCACAGAATCATCTGTTCTATAAGCTCCGCCAATTACAAATTTCTCTGCAATCATAAAATTTGCCGAAACATCAGCAGTAAGCGGCGCACCGCTCACTGCTTTTACTAAAAATGCAGGCTTGAATTTTAAATTCGGACTCAAATCAAAAACATACCCTCCCATTAAATAATAATGTAAACGATCATAATCTACTGATTCCTGTACATCATCATAATAGTTGTTTTCTATAAAATTAGGAATCGAAAATCCTAAATACCACTTGTCTGTGTAATAATAAATCCCTGCTCCAACCGCTAACTTCATTTGGTTGTCGATGTTCTGATTGAGCAAAACATCATTATTGTCATAATATCTTCCTTTAGACCAGTCTACATTTAGCATTCTCATACCAGCTTTAAGTCCAAAGGCTAATCTTTTTTCATAACCAAGTGGTACTGAGTACGCAAAATTTCCGTCAAGATAAAGTTCATCAGAGGGGCCAATTTTATCATTAACAACACTTAATCCCAAACCAATATTTTCATTGGCAAGTGGTCCGTGAATCGAGAACGATTGTGTTTCTGGCGCACCATCAATACCAATCCATTGTGAACGATATAAAAGTGTTGCTTCTAAGGCTCCTGTAGACCCTGCATAAGCAGGGTTTACGGCCATTGTGTTATACATATATTGTGTATACTCCGGATCTTGTTGTGCACTTGCACTAAATGTTATAATAGAACATATTAAGATTGAATATATTTCTAATGATTTTATATATAGTTTCATAACGATACTTATTTAGTTTATTAATTAGAGGATTAATTATGCTGCTTATCTCATTATAGATAACCATCCTTTTTTAACCTTTCCGTCTCCCATGTCTATCACATAAAAATAAGTACCTGTTGGCAACATATCTCCTCTATTTATAACTCCGGATACATTTGCTGTTCCGTCCCAATCGTTTTCATAACCTTTTTTGCTGTATACTAAAGCACCATATCTGTTATATACTTTTAATTCATTGTTTGGATATGATTCGATACAATCAATTCTGAAAAGATCATTTGTTCCGTCACTATTTGGCGTGAACTCATTGTAAACCGTTAAACAAACTGGTTCTACAAAAGCTGAAGCCGTATTGTTTGTTGGATCAACATCTAAAGGAGTTGAAATTTCGATCGATGCTACGTTTGTATATTCACCGCCTGGCATCACAATTACTCTGATTTCAAGTGTTTCGCTTTCTCCTGCATTCAAAGTTGGAATTGTCCAAAGTCCGGTTAAAGGATCATAAACTCCGCTTGATGTAGAAGTTGAAACTAATTCATATCCGCTAGGAATTAAATCACTAACAATTGTGTTGATAATAGTTCCTTCGCCAACATTATTGACGGTTATTGTAAATACTATTTCTTCGCCAAAATTAGGAGTTGGATTACTAACTGTATTCGTTATCGTAAGATCTGAACATGTCGCTACTGTTACATTTAGTGTTTTTGTAGTAGTTTCATCGCATGTATTGGTGTACGTTACTGAAACTGTTCCTGCACCAACATCTCCCCATGAAATTGTTGCAGATCCGTCTGAAATTCCTCCACCGGCAGTTATTGTTCCGGTTCCGCTTGTAATTGACCAAACATAATCGGATTTTCCATTTGCCACTGAATAGGTTACGCCTTGAAAGACACATGGTGTATCGTCACTTGCAGTAATTTGATATGCGGCATCATTCTCAAAACCTACTACGATTGCTAAACGATTTGCATTTTCGCAGCCACTTGTTGTATTACTTAACAATGTAGCATAGTAAGTAGTAGCAGTTAGTGGTGTATTTGCTGCTAATTGCGTTCCGCCTGTTGCGCTAGTATACCAAACCACATTTGGCTCATTTACCAAAATACTCGCAATTGTTGGTAATGCTGATAAACAAAATGTTTGTGTAGTTCTTGGTGTTGTAACAACTCCAGGTGTATTTACATTTACCGTAACTGCTAATCTAACAGGGTTCTCACATCCTATAGTGCTTGAAATAGCTCCGTAATATATTCCTGTTGCCAAAGCTGTTGTGGCTGGTATTGCAGTTCCGCCAGTTGCAGTACTGTACCAAACTACATTTGCTTCGTTTACCTGAATATTGGCAACTGTTGGTGCATTTATTGAACAGAAATCCTGTATATCATCCGTCGTTGTTGGTGTTGCGGTAGGATTATTTATTGTTACTGTTACCAGTAATCTTGTAGTACTCTCACAACCTGAAACCGGATCTAAAATTCCTCCGTAATAAACTCCGTTTGCCAAAGCTGTTGTTGATGCAATAGCAACTCCACCTGTTGGTGCGCTGTACCAAACTACATTGGCTTCATTTACCTGAATATTAGCAACTGTTGGCGCACTAGAAATACAGAAATCCTGTGTATCATCTGTTGTGGTTGGTGTTGCCGGATCTGTAACTGAAATTGTTACGGCTAATCTTATAGCGCTTTCACAATTTGTTACTGGATCTAGAATTGCTCCGTAATAAACCCCACTTGCTAAAACTGTGGTTGGTACAAGAGCCGTTCCGCCTGTTGGCGTACTGTACCAAACTACATTGGCTTCGTTTACCTGAATATTGGCAACTGTTGCTGCATTTACTAAACAGAAGTTTTGTGTATCATCTGTTGTGGTTGGTGTACCCGGATCGGTAACTGTAATTGTTACTGCCAAACGAACTGAGCTTTCACAGCCTGTTACAGGATCTAAAATAGCTCCGTAGTAAACTCCGTTTGCCAAAGCTGTTGTGGCTGGTATTACTGTTCCACCTGCGGCAGTGCTGTACCAAACTACATTTGTTTCGTTCACCTGAATATTGGCAACTGTTGGCGCATTTACCAAACAGAAGTCTTGTGTATCATCTGCTGTTGTAGGTGTTAATGGATCAGTAACGGTAATTGTTATTGCTAATCTAACAGCGCTTTCACAATTGGTAACAGGATCTAAAATAGCCCCATAATAAACTCCGTTTGCCAAAGCTGTTGTTGATGCAAAAGCAACTCCACCTGTTGGTGTACCGTACCAAACTACATTTGCTTCATTTACCTGAATATTAGCAACTGTTGGCACATTTACTAAACAGAAATCTTGTGTATCATCTGTAGTGGTTGGTGTACCTGGATCTGTAACTGAAATTGTTACTGCTAATCTTATAGCACTTTCACAATTGGTTACTGGATCTAAAATAGCTCCGTAATAAACCCCATTTGCTAAAACTGTGGTTGGTACAAGAGCCGTTCCTCCTGTTGCAGTACTGTACCAAACTACATTTGCCTCGTTTACCTGAATATTGGCAACTGTTGCTGCATTTACCAAACAGAAATCTTGGGTATCGTCTGTAGTGGTTGGAGTGCCAGGGTCGCTTACTGTAATTGTTACTGCTAAACGAACTGAACTTTCACAGCCTGTTACTGGATCAAGAATAGCTCCATAGTAAACTCCGTTTGCCAAAGCTGTTGTGGCTGGTATTGCTGTTCCGCCTGTGACAGTGCTGTACCAAACTACATTCGTTTCATTTACCTGGATATTCGCCACTGTTGGTGCATTTCCCAAACAGAAATCTTGAGTATCATCTGCTGTTGTTGGTGTTAACGGATCTGTAACGGTAATTGTCACTGCTAATCTAACAGCACTTTCACAATTGGTAACAGGATCTAAAATAGCTCCGTAGTAAATTCCATTTGCCAAAGCTGTAGTTGATGCAATTGCTACGCCGCCTGTTGCTGTGCTATACCAAATAACATTGGCTTCATTTAACTGAATATTAGCTACCGTTGGTGCATTCACTAAACAGAAGTCCTGAGTATCATCCGTAGTAGTTGGAGTACCAGGATCATTTACGTTTATTGTAACGGCTAATCTTACTGCGCTTTCACAGTTGGTAACTGGATCTAAAATAGCTCCGTAATAAATTCCGTTTGTCAAAGCTGTTGTCGCAGGAATTGCTACACCGCCTGTTGCAGTACTGTACCAAACTACATTTGCCTCGTTTACCTGAATATTGGCAACTGTTGACGCATTTACCAAACAGAAATCTTGTGTATCGTCTGTAGTCGTTGGAGTGCCAGGGTCGCTTACTGTAATTGTTACTGCCAAGCGAACTGAACTTTCACAGCCTG
Source organism: Flavobacterium sp. MMLR14_040 (assembly GCF_033657265.1). Taxonomy (NCBI): domain Bacteria; kingdom Pseudomonadati; phylum Bacteroidota; class Flavobacteriia; order Flavobacteriales; family Flavobacteriaceae; genus Flavobacterium; species Flavobacterium sp. MMLR14_040. Next base: position 235,532 of record NZ_JAWVWO010000006.1, read on the forward strand.
TTACAGGATCTAAAATAGCTCCGTAATAAACTCCGTTTGCCAAAGCTGTTGTGGCTGGTATTGCTGTTCCGCCTGTGGCAGTGCTGTACCAAACTACACCCGTTTCATTTACCTGAATATTGGCAACTGTTGGCGCATTTACCAAACAGAAATCTTGTGTATCATCTGCTGTTGTAGGTGTTAATGGATCTGTAACGGTAATTGTTACTGCTAATCTTACTGCGCTTTCACAATTGGTAACAGGATCTAAAATAGCTCCGTAATAAACTCCGTTTGCCAAAGCTGTTGTTGATACAATAGCAACTCCACCTGTTGGTGCGCTGTACCAAATAACATTGGCTTCATTTACCTGAATATTAGCAACTGTTGGTGCATTTACCAAACAAAAATCTTGTGTATCATCGGTAGTGGTTGGTGTACCTGGATCTGTAACTGAAATTGTTACGGCTAATCTAACAGCACTTTCACAATTGGTTACTGGATCTAAAATGGCTCCGTAATAAACCCCACTTGCTAAAACTGTGGTTGGTGCAAGTGCCGTTCCGCCTGTTGGTGTACTGTACCAAACTACATTGGCTTCGTTTACCTGGATATTGGCAACTGTTGACGCATTTACCAAACAGAAGTCCTGAGTATCGTCTGTAGTCGTTGGAGTGCCAGGGTCGCTTACTGTAATTGTTACTGCCAAGCGAACTGCACTTTCACAGCCTGTTACAGGATCAAGAATAGCTCCGTAATAAACCCCGTTTGCTAAAATTGTGGTTGATGCAAGAGCTGTTCCGCCTGTAGCAGTACTATACCAAACTACATTGGCTTCGTTCACCTGAATATTGGCAACTGTTGGCGCATTTACCAAACAGAAGTCTTGTGTATCATCTGTTGTTGTTGGTGTTAATGGATCAGTAACGGTAATTGTTACGGCTAATCTTACTGCGCTTTCACAATTGGTAACAGGATCTAAAATAGCTCCGTAGTAAATTCCATTTGCCAAAGCTGTAGTTGATGCAATTGGTACGCCGCCTGTTGCTGTGCTATACCAAATAACATTTGCTTCATTTACCTGAATATTAGCTACCGTTGGTGCATTCACTAAACAGAAGTCCTGTGTATCATCCGTAGTAGTTGGAGTACCAGGATCACTTACGTTTATTGTAACTACTAAACGAACTGAACTTTCGCAATTGGTTACAAGATCTAAAGCAGCTCCGTAATATACCCCGCTTGTTAAAGCTGTTGTTGGTGGAATTGCTGTTCCGCCTGTTGCCGTACTATACCAAACTACATTTGGTTCGTTTACCTGAATATTGGCAACTGTTGGTGCATTCACTAAACAAAAATCCTGCGTATCATCTGTTGTAGTTGGCGTAAGCGGATCGTTTATTATTACAGTAGCAGCCTGAAGTGTTCCTGCAATGTTCTCGCAAGTTGTATCACTTGAAACGCCTACATAATAAGTAATCGGGCTTACTGCACGAGTTAAACCTGTGATTGTTAAAACTCCGGCAGCATCAATTGCATAAGTTGCGCCACTTATTACCGCTCCATTAGCAATTGGCTGTGTTTTAGCATTATCTAAATACCATGTAAATACAGGATTTGTTAATATTGTTGCTGTTGGTGTCAATACCGCAGGTACATCATGACAAACTGTTATATCATCAACCGAAATATCAGTTTCATTTGATGGAGGCAATATTGTAAATGTAATTTGTTTTCTATCTGCTTCAGCAGTTTGACAAAATTCATCTGAACTAACTCCTACATAATAAGTATATGTTCCGGGAACTAAACCTGTCACAACTAATTGGGGAGTTGTTTCTCCTGGAATTAACTGAGCGGTTGTTCCGTCAAAACTATACCAATAGTAAATTGGATTTGTTAAAGTTACCGTTCCGCTTACTGTTGTTGCTAAAGTCACTGTTCCTGTTGGAGAACAAATTGAAGTTGTTGCAGCTCCGTTTAACGTAATGTCTGTTAAAGCATTTTCAGGAGTTGAAGCACTAACCTCAACAGTAACTTCTCCTCTGGCAAAAGTTTCGCAACCATAACGAACAGGCTGTACGTAGTATTTATAAATTCCTGCCGCCAAAGTGGTTGGAACTGTATAAGTAACTCCCGTTGCCACTACAGAACCTCCCGTAGGCGAATCATACCATTTATAAGTCGAACAGGCATCGGCCGGAATTTGCAGTGTAACAGGTGATCCCGGACAAACTATTACTTTATTATTAAGATCGCCGCCTATTACTTTCGTATTTCCTACACGTTCAACAGTATGAACTCTAAGAAATTCTAAAACTCCCGCAACTCCTCCAAAACGAATTCTAACGCGATCGTAAGGTTCCGGCTGAGAAGATACAAGTACCATTGACATTGTATTTCCCGGTAATAATCTTAAGCTTAAAAGTGTACTTGTATTTTGAATAGGAGCTCCTACCGCAACATTACCTAAGTAACGTTGAATACTAAATCCTGTCAATAAATTAACATCTAATAAAACACCTGGTTTTGAAACCACTATTCTTAATGTATCACTTGCAATTGCCGGTGTTTTAAAGGCAACTGTTAAATCGGCTGCAGCCAAAGCTCCAACACCGCTATACATTGTTGCAAAAGTGGTAATATCATTGTCAGCAACATTAAATGAATCAGCAACTCCAACTGTAGCAGTTAATGCCCCTATTGGAAGTCCCAAATCTGTTGCTCCATAATAAACATCCTGAATATCTCCAGGTGTACAGGTAACTGTTGGAACTGATCTATTATAATAAGCATCAAATACTTTTGTGTTTTGAGCAACACTTAAAAGAGATGCTGACTGAATTCTTACTCCGTTATAATCTTGTGGCCCTGTTCCATTTGCCGGAACAAAAGTATATTCAAAACTATTATCACCAGACAATAAGTTTAATAATGATCCTGAAACAGATTGTAAAGGTCCTATATCAACTCCGTTCAAAGTTCCAACTACTGATAAGTTTTCTCCCACCGCAACTGCACTGTACTCAGATCCTAATTTAATAGTAACCGGAGTTCCTTTTGCAATATTTGCTGGCCAGGTTAAAGTTTGCCAGGTTGTACCAACTCCTAAAAGTCCTAATCCTGTTGTAATAGTAGAAAATGTTTGCGGATTTCCGTCAATGGCATTTATTCCGTTAGAAACTCCTCCCGTTACAATCGAACCAGAAGTCTGTGCTGTGGCATAAACTCTTTCTGTTAAAGACTGACATGCAGCAGGATTTATAACATTGATAGAAACTGTTCCTGTTACTGTACAGTTTAGAGCACTTGTAGCCACTACTGTATAAGTATAGATTCCAGGAGTATTTAAAACACCTGTTGTAAACGGTGGTCCGGCCACAGGATTTCCTTGTGGATCAAACCACGCCAAAGTTCCGTCAGACGTTGCATTTAATGCCACTGTAGATCCTACATTTACTGAAATTGAAGGTGTGACAACCAAACTTGGCAATGGGTTAATCGTTACTGTTACCGGTAGAATAGCAGATGGACACGTAACACCGTTACCTTGAGCCTGAATTGAGTAAACACCACTTGTATTCACATTTGCAGCAGCATTTGCCGGCAAAATATTATTTGATGGATCGTAGAAAGTATATGTTGTATTTCCTGATGTATCAAAACCTGAAATTGCATTTGCTAAATTTACAGTTCCACAACCTGTTAAAGATGCAGGACTTATAACTAAAGGTGTAACTGTTGGAAAATTAACCACTACTTGTTTTAAAGTATTGATATCATTATCACAAGTTGCACTGTTTGAGACAGAAACATAATAATTATAAGGAGCTCCCGCAGTATTTAGACCTGCGATTGCTAATGCTCCCGTAGTTGGATCTTTCGTAAAAGTTACTCCCGGCTGCGCTGCAACAGTAGTACCTGTTACGATTTCCTGTGTTTTATTTTGATCAGTATAATATTTGAATTGTGCTCCAACTAAAGGAGATGTAGGAGATAATATAGCTTCTCCTGCACATGAAGCTTCCTGTGGACTTACTATTGTTACATCTGCAGCAGTTGCAAATGGAGCCACAGTAACCGTTACCGGCTGACGAACGCTGTTAGTACAAGCTCCGCCACGTGTTGCTTCTAAATAATAAGTAGTTGTTGCTGTTAAATTTGGTGTAGTATATGATGCTGTAGCTGAAAGCTGATTTCCTAAGCTTGGAGCATCATACCAGGCAAAAGTTTCACCTGTTGCTGTTGAACTAGCTACTAAAGTTGTCGGTTGTCCGCTACAAATTGGTGTCGCAGCACCAGTAACGGTTGCAGGATTAAATCTGTAAGAAGCTCCATAAATGTCTAAACTTGTTAATAAAGTAGCCACTCCGCCCAGTCTAACTTCAACAGCTGTAAAAGGTCCCGCTGCTACAAAACTAGCTTTTAAACGAGTGGATGATAATAATTGAACATCAACTAATGATCCAATATTAACCTGATCACCATTTGGACTTCCTCCATTATAACTTCTTAAACTAATATAAGAAAGAAGACTTACATTTGCAATTCCCGCTGGAATTCCTAATTCAACATCTATAATATCCCCAGTTTGCCCCGCATTAGTAAATGTTAGCATTTGCTGTATATAATCATTTACTAAGCCAAGAGGAACTGAAAGATTTGCTGCTGTTGCAGAATTGGCATCAATAGAGTTTCCTTCATTTGCCGAACTACATAATAAACATCCTGTAGCACCTCCTTTTGAAGTTACCTGAGCATTTACCTGCAAACATGTGCTTACAGTATTACTTATCACAACATTGATCGCCGTTCTGGCACTACTAATACAAGTAGAAGTTGTATTTCTTGCAGTTACATAATAAGTTTGATTTGCCGTTAAAACAGGAGTCGTATAAGTAGCAGTTCCTGTTCCAGATGCTAATACTGTTCCTCCGGTTGGCACATTGTACCAATCAAATGTAACATTAGAATCCGGACTTGATACTTGCAAAGTTGCAGTTTGCCCTGATTGAATAATTACACTAGATGAAGCTGCTACTGGTGCTGCCGGTAATGGATTAACCGTTACTGTAACCGGAGTACGGCTGGTGCTTGAACAACTTCCAATTCCTGCTTCAACATAATAAGTTGTGTTGGCGGTTAAATTTGGAGTTGTAAAAGAATTTCCAGTAAATAACAAGTTTCCGGCTGAAGCTGCATCATACCAGGTATATACAGTTCCCGCAATTGGCGTATCTACATTTAGTACAGTGGTCTGACCGCTACAAATTGTTGTACCACCCGCAGCAATAGTCGGAGCAACCGGATTATCAATTGATATTACTACTGGAAAACGTTCACTATTAACACAACCATTTCTTGCGATCTCTACATAATAAGTCGTTGGAACTGTTAAAGCTAGTGTTGTATAAGCAGCGGTACTAGCAAGTGATGCACCGCCGGTTGCTGTACTATACCAATTAATAGTTTCACCAACTGCAATATTCGCAACTAAAGTAGTTGTGTTTCCACTACAAATAGTTGTGTTTCCTGTAATAGTTGGTGCTTTATATCTGTAAGTTGCCTGATAAATATCTAAACTTGTTAAAACAGTCGCCAAACCTCCTAATCGAATCTCAACACGATCAAAATTGGCACCTGCAACTACACTGGCTCTAAAACGATCACCAGTTAATAACTGTAAACTTACTAGTGGATTAGTAACTGATATTCTATCATTATTATAAGTTGCTCCGTTATAGGTTGCTAAAGTAACAGCTCCTAATAATTGAAGATCAGCGATTCCACCCGGTAATTCTAACTCTACATCAACAATGTCTCCCGCTTTACCAGGATTATTAAATCGTAAGGTTTGTTGAATCCATCCGTTTATTAAACCAACCGGAACCGAAATTCTTGCTGCTGTTGCAGTATTTCCGTCAACAGAGTTATTAGGATTCGTAGTGCTGCATAATAAACATAAACCATTTTGAAGTGTTTGCTGACTGCCAGCTTCTAAACATCCACCCAAAGCTGATGGTATAACTGTTACTGTCACAGGAACTCTTGTTGCGCTCACGCAGTTTCCTGAGGCACTTTGAGCCTCAACATAAAAAGTTTTTGTTGCTGTTAAAACAGGAGTTGTATAAGTTGGTGTATTTATAGAAAGTGCTGTTCCGCCTGTTGCAACATCATACCAATTTAATGTAACTCCTGCTTGAGGAGTTGCCGCGGTTAATGTAGCATTTTGCCCGGATTGAATGGTAACACTTTGCGTTAAAACTGTAGGAACAGCAGGAACAGCATTCGAAATTACATCGACCTGAGTTCTTGCAGGGCTCAAACAGCTACCTATTGCTGCCCCAACATAAAAACTTGTAGTTCCCAAAGGAACAGTTGGAGAATAAGTAGTTCCCGAAGCCAAAGCCACACCTCCCGAACTTACGTTATACCAATTATAAGTCGTTCCCGGAATTGGGTTAACAACTGATAATGTCGTTTGCTGTGTTGCACCAGTCGAACAAATTGCCGTACCGGTTGTACTAATAGCAGGAGCAACAGGATTAGACACATTAACCACAACAGGTACACGCTCATTTCCTTCACAGCCCGCTGCTCTGGTAACACCAATATAATAAGTAGTATTAGCAGTTAAAACAGGCGTAGTATAAGAATTTGTAGTTGACAAAGCCGTAGTTGAAGTTGGTGAACTATACCACGCTATTGTAGTTCCTGCGGCTGGAGCTGCAGTTAATGTAGTCGAATTTCCTGAACAAATTGTTTGACTTAAACCTCCTGTTACTGTTGGAGGAGCAAATTCTAAACGAACATCATAAATTCTTAAATCAGTCAGTACGCTTACTAAGCCTCCTAACTGAATTTGAACCTGATTGGTATCACCTGTTAGTGTATATCTTAATACTCCGATAGTATTTCCTGGTAATAATGCCAAATTCAGCAGCGGATTACTTATCGCTACTGCAGTTCCGGAATTTGTACCGTTTAATTTAGGCTGAATTATACCCGTAGATAATAAGGACAGATTAAGTAAACCTGCACCACTACCAACATACAAAACAATTTGATCGCCTGCCCTTGCTGTTTGGTTGAGAACCAAAGTTTCCTGAACAGAACACAATACTCCGACGACTGTACTCAGAGTAGTAAATGTGGTTAAGCCTGCGTCGTTATCGTAGGCTCCTGTAGGGTTAGTTACACTTGAACCCACGCAAAGACCAGAAACACTATTCGTGTTGGATATTGGTCTGCAAAAGGTTTGCCCAAATGCATTATTACATAGAAGTAATAAAAAAAATAGCCCTAACAATCTCTTCTGAAAGAGGAGATTACAAAAAGTAAAAAATTTTTTCATAATTTGGAAGATTAGAAAATGGACAATAAAACACCTGTTGCGATAGGCACGCATGCCTAAGCAATTATAAAAACGTTAATAATCAATGGATTAAATCGAAATTTAAAATCTTACCTAACTAAAATTTTAAATTAGATTTTGTAAAAAAATGTATTTTATATATCAAATACACTAAGAGCATTTTATCCCCAACGAATAAAAAATGTGGTCAAGCCTGCATCATTGTTGTTGTCAACGGTAGGATTAGTTACACCTGAACCAATGCCTTTAAAACAAATACTATTTGTATTTGATCCTGGTCTGCAAAAGTTTTGCTCAAATGCATTATTACATAGCAGTAATAAAAACAACAGTCCTAACGATCTCTTTTGAAAGAGGGAATTACAAAAAGCAAAGAGTTTTTTCATAATTTGGAAGATTAGAAAATGGACAATAAAACACCTGTTGCAATAGGTACATATACCTAAGCAATCATAAAAAACAATAATAATCAACTAGTTAAACCGAAATTTAAAACCTTACCTAACTAAATTTTAAATTAAATTTTACAAAAACCATATACTAAAGAGTACTTTTTATCCCAAACGAATAAAAGATATCTCAAAACTTTTTGGAAATGTTGATCTGAATCAATCTTCCAAACGGAGTGACTTGTACCTGCAATAATTTTCATATAGAAAATTATAGGGAATTTATACGGGGGGAATTTAACAATATAGAATGTGATTCAATAGTATAGAAAGTTGATTAGGCGATCTATAATTTGTTTATTTAGAATTTAGGTTCTAAAATTGAATCATGATTTTTATGCAATAACGAATTGAATTTAAAGATTAGACACAACAATACTCTTCATTAACAAATCCTCGACTGGGGTTTGGAAATAAAAAGTGAATTTTATGTTTAAAATTATAAAATAAATTTGCTGTTGAATTAAAGATGGATTTAGGGCTAAATTTAATTTTGCCCAAAAAAGAAATAAATAAAGATAAAATGATAAGGATACCTAACGCAAACTTTATAAAGAGAGTAAATTTCAATTCCATAAATAAATGAATTAAGTTTATATTAAATCTTTTGGCTTTTATTAAATCTCAAAAACAGTGATTTGTTTATTCAAATTCAATTCTGCTATTTGAGTCTTGTAAAAAAAAGCAAACACATTTTGTTTAACTTTTCCTTTACTAAAATTAAGAAAAACCTAAATATAAAACAAGTGCAAAATTCTTATATTTTTTAAATTACCAAAAAAATGAAAAATGAAAAAACGGTGCAATGCCAATAAAATAAAGGTCTAAAGCCAAAAAACAAACTGTTATAGAAATCATAAAAAAAACCATATTTTTTCATGAAAACGCAAAAATGTAGGTTTATGATTACTTTTTGCATTTTGTAACATACTCAATTTCAATGATTCGATAAAAAATTGAAAAGCAAAACTTACAATAACAAGTGTAGAGATGACATTTTTAAACAATTCTAAAAAAACAGGTAAAAATACGGGGTAAAAAAAACAAAAAAGTTTAAACAAAAGTTAAATAACCTAAAAAAGGTAAATAATTTAACATCAATTATTTACCTTTTAAATATTTCAACTATAACGATTAAGATTCAATAATAGTATTAATTTGCTTAAAAAGCTGTCCGTCGCTTAAAAAAGCCCCTTGTTGAATCAATTCAAAAATAGAAGCATTTCTATCTTCAGTAAAAACTTTCTTACCTACTTTCATTTCGATTGTTTCAGTAAACATATTATCACTCAGCCATTGCAACCCTTCTTTAGTTAAGAAATCAGTATCGGGAACTAATGATTTCAATACTATTGACTGAACATGAGTTTCAAAACACTGAAACAAAAAGATGTGATTTTTAGAAAAATGCTCTAAAAATTCAGCTCTTGACAAAACACCTTCCCAAATTAAATCCGAAAAAACATCCAGCTCCTGTTCTGCCACTTCCGGCTTATTCTCTTTAATAGAATCCCACTCAGCTTTATCAATTGCCTGAGTTGCTAAAAAACTAGCAAATTCTGCATGCAATTCATCAAATTGCTCTTTTGTTAATCTTGCGTATTTCATTTATTTTTTCTTTGATTTAAACGCTTTAAAAAAGCTTAAACAGATTATAACTACTTTTAATCCATAAAAAAAGCCCTCACAAATGCGAGGGCAAATTTATAACTTTTTTTCACTTACTAGAAGATATATCTAATACCAAATTGAGCCTGCCATCTGGATGTTAAGCTAGCATCATAACTAAACGTTTTAGTTTGTGTATTATTAAAGGTATAAGTTGGTGTATTTCCTGCAACTGTAACACCAATTGGCTGAACACTCGTAGGAACCTGAACAACTCCCCAATCAGAATTAAGTAAATTACCGAAATTCAAAATATCAATACTAAACTGGATCGTGTTCGTTTTTTCGGATGCAGAAGAAACTCTGAAATTATAATCCTGTAATAATTTAACATCACATCTTCCTCGCCATGGTGATATTGCTCCATAGCGCTCTGCATATTGCCCTCTTCTGTCTCTCATATATTTATCCTGAGAAATAAACTTATCAAAAGCTTCTCCTTGTCCTGGGGCGCTAAAGTTCATCGTTGCGATTTCTGCCGTTGTAGGTATATAAATCAAATCGTTAACACTTGAACCGTCTCCGTTAATATCTCCTCCATAGGTATAATTAAAACGTCCGCCCTGAGCATATTCCAGAAAAGTCGAGACTGTTGTTGCCCATTTGTCTTTTCCGTATTTCCATTTTTTAGAGGCAACTCCAATAAAACGATGATTATCGCCATATTTAGAATTCGAAAGCGCAGCTGTATTTACATTTCCTAATGCAGGATTAAAAGAAAAAGCATCTCCTGTAATCTCTGCTTCAATAGAGTTTACGTCTTTTGATTTTAAATAATTATAAGCTACACTAGCATACAGACCGTTTTCAAAAGTTTTTTGTAATTTAACAGAAGCATTAAAAGCACTTCCTTTATCAGAATTTGTCATTACATAAGCATTGTTTGCTCCTTTATCCGCAGCAACATAAATAGCTCTGTTGTCAACACCGGCTAAAGTTCCGGTTGGAGGTTTTAATCCCCAGTTTTGAACCTGAACCGCATTTATATCCTTATTATAAGACAAATCAACTGTTACAATATAATTACTTTCAAATCTGTGATCAAATCCTAAACTACTTCTCCAAACTTGTGGCCACTTATAATCCGGATCCATAATTTGAAAGAAACTGTCATCGGCACCACTAACCTGGTTTCCTAACCAAACAAACGGAATTCTTCCTGTAAAAATCCCAGAACCTCCACGAAGTTGAGAAGTTGCATCGCCTTTTACATCCCAGTTAAATCCAATTCTAGGAGACCAAAGAATTCTGTCACTTGGTAAATCTGTAGAAATCAATTTAACAGCCTGACCTGTTTGAGGATTATAATAATCAATATTATTGTCTCTTCCAGAGCCTCCATTATCAGTATCTATATATTTCTGAATCAAATCTGCTGTATTAAAATACAATGGTTTATCAATTCTTAAACCTAGAGACAATTTAAAATCATCGTTTACACTAATATCATCCTGTGCATAAAATGCCAATTGCCCTACATTTAATTCAGCCAGTTTCCATCCGCCATCAGTTCCTACTTCAGAGTTACTTTTGGCATTAAAAATATCCTGAGCATATTGAAGGTTTTGCGCTATGATACTGGTTGCGTACGGCTGAGCAGCATCATTTAAAAAATCCTGTGTTGTAAAATAGGGAGTGAAAAAAGTTCCTGCATAACCATTCGGATTTCCGAAGTTATCGTAACCACCCAGATTAAATGAATTTTTAAATCCGAATTTTTCAAAAGAAGCTCCAAAAGTAAAAGCATGTTTACCCACCGTATAAGTTAAATTATTAGTGATTTGAATTACTTTTTGATCTAAAGTATTATTGATCGAAAATGGTTCATGACCAGCAATAATATAATTAGAACCCGCACCATCCTGAATATTAATCACAGGAGCCGGAACAGAGAATGGAACTCTGTAATCATTAAAATGTGAATACCCTGCCTGAAACTTATTCGAAACCTTCTCACTTAACTTTGAATTTAATTCAACTAAAAAAGAACTTAAGTTATTATTAATTTGATATCCTGAATTCTGAAACTGTAAAATTGAAGCATTTGGCCCTCTAAAACCAAGAGCTGTGGGATGCGCAGGTTTATCTTTTGAAGCATCAAGGAAATTATAAATAACGGCCAATTTATGATTGTCACTGATATTCCAGTCGACTTTAATAATTCCTTTATTTGAATTTGACTCATGTTTAAACCCCTGATAAGCGCCTGTATTATATCCTAAACCTGCCAAAGCATTAGAAACTGCAATTAAATCAGATTCTAAAACTCTTGATTCATTAATTCCCGTCACACCATCGTTATTATTGGCAACAAAATTTGAACCTAAATCGCTTCTTTTATCAATTTCAAAATTTCCAAAAATGAATAATTTATCTTTAATAATAGGAGCTCCTAAACTAAAACCTGCCTGAGTTTGTTCTAGCGTTGGTACAAATATTTTTTCTCCTTTAATTTTATCGCCGGTCAAATCCTGATTTCTGTAAAAAGCATATGCAGTACCATGAAACTCATTTGTTCCCGATTTTGTAACTGCATTTACAGAAGCACCGGTAAATCCGGATAAAGTAACATCATAAGGAGCAGTCGCCACCTGAATTTGCTCAATAGCATCCAGCGAAATAGGCTGAGCACCAGTTTGTCCTCCGGGAGTTGCAGCATCCAGACCAAACGGATTATTAAATACCGCACCATTTAAAGAGTAATTATTGTATTGATCATTTCTTCCTCCAAAAGATCCACCACTCGCAGTTGGTTCCAAACGTGTAAAATCTTCAGCAGATCTAGAAATGGTTGGCAATGCTGTTAACTCTCTTCTGCCAATTGTAGTTTCTGCACCGGTTTTTCCGCTTTTAAAAACCTTATCTTTAGCAACAACTTTTACTTCTTCCAGCGCCTGGCTCGCATCAGCAAGCAAAACATCTATATTAAACGGTTTTCCTAAATCAAGATAGATATCATTATATTCCTGATCCTGAAAGCCTACAAAAGTTACAACAATTTTGTAAGGTCCTCCAATTCTCATATTCAAAATATTAAACCTTCCATCTTCATTTGAAACGGCAGAATATTTACCCCCAGTCGGAGTATGAATGGCTAATATACTAGCACCGGGTAATAGTTCGTTGGTAGAACTTTTTACAATACCCTTAATACTCGAAGTTGTTGTTTGCCCCGTGACCGCGGTTAAGGCCAGCAAACATAACAATAATGCAAAGATTTTTTTCATTTTCCTAGTTTTGAGTGAGTTATTTCCCTCAAAATTAGACAAAAAAAAGCCACTCGTTGGAGTGGCTTTTATATTTTATTAACAAGAAGTTAACAAAATGTTATTTTTCAGCGATAATCTCGTATGGTAAGTCAACGATAACATCTCTGTGTAAACGGATGCTAGCAGAATATTTTCCTGTACGTTTTACGATACCACTAGTGATGAATTTTCTATCAATAGCATTACCTGATTTCTCTAAAGCTTCAGCAATGTCGATGTTTGTGATAGAACCAAAAAGTTTTTCTCCACCAGCTTTTGCAGTAAGTTTAATTTCAAGAGCTTTAATTGTTTCAGCTAATGCTTTAGCATCAGCAACAACTTTAGCTTCTTTGTGTGCTCTTTGTTTTAGGTTTTCAGCTAAAACTTTCTTTGCAGAAGGTGTAGCTAAATGCGCGAATCCTTGAGGAATTAAAAAGTTACGACCGTAACCAGCTTTAACTGATACTACATCATCTTTAAATCCTAAGTTTTGTACGTCTTGTTTTAAAATAAGTTCCATGTTGTTGTCCTTATATTTTAGAAGTTAGGTTCTGCATAACAGAAACCAGCGACTAGAGTTTTTAATTATTTTAATAAATCGGCCACGTATGGCATTAAAGCTAAGTGACGCGCTCTTTTTACAGCTACAGAAACTTTTCTTTGGTATTTTAATGAAGTTCCGGTTAAACGACGAGGAAGAATTTTTCCTTGCTCATTAACGAATTTCAATAAGAAATCAGCATCTTTATAATCGATATATTTGATTCCTGATTTTTTGAAACGACAATACTTTTTAGTTTTGTTAGTTTCAATGTTTAAAGGCGTTAAATATCTGATATCTCCGTCTTTTTTTCCTTTTGCAGATTGCTCTATTGTAGACATAATAATTAAGCTTTAGTAGATTTTAATTTGGCTCTTCTTCTTTCAGCCCATGAAATAGCATGTTTGTCTAAACTTACAGTTAAGAAACGCATAACTCTTTCGTCACGTCTAAATTCAGTTTCAAAAGCAATTAGAACTTCTCCAGCTACTTTGAATTCGAATAAGTGATAAAAACCACTTTTTTTGTTTTGGATTTCGTAAGCCATTTTTTTCAGACCCCAATCCTCTTTCGATACCATTTCAGCTCCTCTACTAGTAAGAAATTCTTCAAATTTCGTTACTGTTTCCTTCACCTGAACTTCAGATAAAACGGGATTTAAAATGAAAACAGTTTCATAATGATTCATAAATACAATATTTATTTGTTAAAATTGGGTGCAAAAGTAATCATTATATTTAAATAAACAACTCTTTTTTACGTTTATTCGATGTAAAGTAAAAAATAAAGATCTACTTTAGTTTTTTTCCTAAAAAAATTAATATATTTACTACTGCTATCCTGATTTATATAAATTTAAATGTTATGAAACTAAATTGTGTTGTTGTAGATGATAGTTCTATACAGAGGACAATTATTGCTAAATTAGTCAATAATCACCCAGGTTTGCATTTAATTGGTGACTTTTCAAACGCAATCGAGGCGAAAAGCTGTATCTCCTTAAATAATATCGACTTAATATTTCTTGATATAGAAATGCCGGTTATAAATGGCTTTGATTTTTTGGACGGATTAAAAACTAAACCACAAATTATATTTATTACTTCTAAAGCAGAATATGCGTTAAAAGCTTTTGATTATGATGCTACCGATTATCTTCAGAAACCTATCGCAGTAGATCGATTCAATGCTTCTGTAAAAAGAGCAATTGATATGCATCTACTTAAAAAAGAAGTAAAAGAAGAAGAAGGCGAACATATTTTTATCAAAAGCAATCTGAAAAAACTTAAAATTTTTACAGCCAAAATCAAATGGATTGAAGCTTTTGGAGATTATGTAAGAGTTGTTACCGAAGATGATAGCAATTTGGTTCTTTCAACAATGAAATCTTTTGAAAACGACCTGTCTAAAGATAAATTTATCCGGGTACACAAGTCTTATATTATTAATATTGATAAAGTAGAACGTTTCAACAGTAAATTTGCCGAAATTGGAATTACCAAAATCCCATTAAGCCGAAACAAAAAAGAAGATTTGGTAAAAGCTCTATCTACATCTTCTTAATTAATAAAAATCGACGTTTACAGTAACTTTTATAGCTCTGTACTGAGCAACCGCTTCAAAACTATTCAACATCTTCTGAATAGTTTTTTTTGTGTTTGCTAAATGTAGTTCCTGAGGAATCTTAATTAATATCGTCCTGATATATTCATTTCTGATTCTGCTAATTGCCGGCTCTTCCGGTCCTAAAACTGGCATAGTCAGATTTTGACTCAAAACCTGATACAACCACATAGATCCTTCCTTTAGTTTATCAAAGTCCCGATGTTTTAAAGTTAACTTTATAATCCTGAAATAAGGAGGATATTTATAGATCATACGATCATACAATTGTTCTTTATACATACCCGCATAATTATGTGTAGTAACCTGCTGTATTGTATTATGATTTGGATTGTAGGTCTGAATCACAACTTTACCCTGTTTTTCTGATCTTCCTGCTCTCCCCGCAACTTGTGTCATCATTTGAAAACTACGCTCAAAAGCTCTAAAATCGGGATGATGCAGCATATTATCGGCATTCATGATACCTACCAAACTTACATTATCAAAGTCCAAGCCTTTAGCCAGCATTTGCGTTCCTACCAAAATATCTATTTCGCGGCCTTTAAACGAATCAATAATTTTTTCAAAACCATATTTCCCCCGCGTCGTATCCTGATCCATTCTTGCGGTTTTAGCATTTGGAAAAAGAGAAATTAATTCCTGTTCAATTTGTTCTGTTCCAAAACCTTTTGTTGTCAAATCTATACTCGAACAGCTATGGCAATGCGTTGGTTTTGCAATCGAATAACCACAATAATGGCAGCGTAATTGATTTTTATGTTTGTGAAAAGTCAAACTTACATCACACTGTTGACAATGCGGAACATGTCCACAAGTCATACATTCAAAAATAGGCGAATATCCTCTTCTGTTTTGAAATAAAATCACTTGTTCACCCAACGACAAAGCTTCAGCTATTTCTTCGATTAAAAGATCGCTAAAATGACCCGTCATTTTTTTCCTGAAGTGTTTGTCTTTTAAATCTACCAAAACAACTTCGGGCATTCGAACATTATTATAACGTTCTGTAAGCGTTACCAAACCATATTTTGCAGTTTGGGTATTAAAATAAGTTTCAATACTTGGCGTTGCAGATCCTAAAAGCACTTTTGCCTGATGAAAATTAGCCAGAACAATTGCTGCATCGCGCGCATGATAGCGAGGTGCGGGATCTGTTTGTTTAAAAGTCTGCTCATGTTCTTCATCGACAATCAATAAACCCAAATTAGCAAAAGGTAAAAACAAAGCCGACCTTGCTCCTATCACTATTTGCGCTTTTTCAGAGTTTTCAAGTGTTTGCTTCCAAACTTCTACCCTTTCGTTATTACTATATTTTGAATGAAAAACAGCCACTTTGTCTCCAAAATGAAGTCTTAAACGAGAAACCAACTGCGTTGTAAGTGCAATTTCAGGCAGCAAATAAAGAACTTGCCTACCGGTTGACAGATATTCTTCAATTAATTTGATGTAAATTTCTGTTTTACCACTTGATGTTACACCATGAAGCAGACAAACTTCTTTTTCCAGAAAATTATCTTTAATTGCTGTAAAAGCACCTTCCTGGGCATCGCTTAATTGCAACTCTTTTTCTGAAGCTTTTCCATCAAAAGAAATCCTGTCGTGTTGTAAAAGATACTCCTCAAAAATTTCTTTATCAATTAACGCTTTTACCACTGCAGAAGTAGATTTCGAAATCTCCACCAGTTTTTTTACTGTTATTGGTTTCTTCTCTGAAGCACGTAATTGAAAAAAAGCCAAAACAATTTCTTTTTGTTTATTGGCGCTTTTTAATATTTCAAGCAATTGTCCCAAACCTTCATCAGATTCGTATTTACTATGTAATTTTACATAGCGAATCAATTTTGGTTTGTAACTTTCTTTTATTTCTTCTTCTAAAACAATAATATCCCTGGCCATCATTTTTTGAAGAACCGGCAAAATATTTTTCTTATTTAAGATTGAAATAATCTCCTGAACTTTTAAAGAACTCTGTTGCTGCAAAGCTTCATAAACCAAAAATTCTTCGTCAGAAAGTTCGTTTTGATTTATAACAACATCTGTTTTATGCGAAATAATTGTTTCACTTTCAAGCAATAATCCGCTTGGAAAAGCGCCGCGATACACATCACCAATGCCGCACATATAATAATTTGCTACCCAAAGCCAGTGTTTAATCTGAACTTCAGTTGCAATAGGTTTTTCGTCTAAAATTTGATGAATTTCTTTGGCTTCATATAAAGTCGGAGCATTTTGATGCATATCAATTACCAATGCCGTATAGATTTTACTTTTACCAAAAGGTACCGCAACCCGCATTCCTTTTTTAATGAAATGGAATTCAGTCTCAGAAATACGATATGTAAAGGTTTTAGCTAAGGAAAGCGGTAGAACAACTTCGACAAAAAACATGTAAATATTTATGGAATTAGAAAATTATTTTTTAGCCGAAGATTTCTGAGCAAGATACTCATCAACCAACTTCAAAGTGTGATTTAGCGATTCTGTATTTGTCCAGTCTTCATGACCCGGAATAATATAGATTGGATTTTTAAACTTCGTTTTTACTTTTTCGATTGATTTTTTCCATTCTTTTACATCAGAATCAGCCAGATAACCCAGATCTTTTGCATCTGCACTTTTTATAAAACACGCTCCGTAAAGTACTTTTTCTTTATCAAACCAAACCACAATATTATCTGGTGCGTGACCTTTTCCTGGGTAATAAACTTCAAAAGTATGGTTTCCAACAGTAAATATTGTATCGTTTGGAACTATAAATTCAGCTCTTTTCTCGTTATTCTTTTTAAGAATATTATCTGTCAATTTACCGGAATAAGTCTTTACTCCTTTTTGCCTGTAAAAATCCAAACCTCCCGCTCTGTCATCATGAGAATGCGTTGCAAAACACATCACAACTTCTTTATTATGTTTCGCTTTAATAGTATCTAATAAAGGTTGAAATTGTGATTTATCCCACGGCGCATCAAACAGCACAACTCCTTTATCTGTAACAAGATACATGGCATTGGCAGAAATCATCGTACCGTTATAATCATGAAAGCTCTTATAAACATAAAAGTCACCTGTAAGATGACTTATTTGTAATGGCGAATTCTTAGATTGTCCAAAACTGTTTGACAGCGCAACCAAGAATAAAATTACTGATGCTAATTTTCGCATTTTAATTACAAAATTAATTTTTTACTCTTGTCCAGTATTGTGTTCTTCCCATAATAGAAATTCCAACATAACCACGAAGTTTTAGTTTATCAGCAGATTCAAGTTCGATATAACATTTGTATTTTTTTCCGTTTGTAGGATCCAGAATTGTCCCTCCGCTATATTCAGAACCATCTTTTTTAAGCCCGTTAATGATCACCATTCCTAAAATAGGTTTGTTTTTATCTGCTCCCTCACATTTGACACATATATCTTTTTTATGGTCGGCACGAAGTATATCCGATACTTTACCATAAATTTTTCCCGATTTTTCGTAAATCTCTACTATTGACTTAGCTTCTCCAGTCGCATCATCAATTGTTTTCCATTTTCCAATCACACTTTGGCCTTGAATTGTGCCTAAGGTTAGAAAACACAATCCAATTGTTAACATCCAATTTTTCATATTATTTATTTTTTTTTTGTTTTAATTTTCTGATAGTAGCATTCAATTCAAACCCTAAAAGCAGAATCATACAGTTTATCCAAATATAAAACATTAGAATTAATAATGTGCCAATAGAACCATAAAGTTCGTTGTATTTTGAGAATTTTATAACCCAAATCCCAAAAAAGAACGAAGATATAACAATTAAGACCGTTGTAAAAACTGACCCAATACTAATAAAAGGCACTTTATTGTATTGTCTTGTTCCGTAACGCAATAATATTGAAGACGTTACCAAAATCATTACCAAAACAAACGCATATCGCCCTAAAATAATCAGTGGAATGTTATCACTTAACACATCCTGAATAATTGTTTTTTGAATAAATACCTCAAAAACAACAATTGTGGCCACGGTTACAAATAATATAATAGTCATTACAAGTGAAATTGCCAATGCGACTAAATATTGACTAAAAAAACCACGTTTATCAAAGACATGTTTAGACGATTCAAAACCACTCAAAATTCCGTTTACACCATTTGCCATTAAAAAAATAGAAAGTAAAAATCCTGACGATAATAAACCGGAATGACTATTATTTAAAATATCACTGATAATTTTATTAATAGCATCATAGGTATTTGGCGGAACACTCTGCTGCACGAATAACAGAAAATCTGCCTGAAAATTATCAATTGGAATAAAGGGAATTAAGTTTAAAATAAACAATGCAAAAGGAAACAGAGCCATAAAAAAGCTAAACGAAACGGCACTCGCATGATACGAAAATGCACCTTCAAGAATACCTAAAGTGTACATTTCGAGCAAATCGTATAACGAAAAGCCTTCTAACCAGGGTAGTTTTATCTGCTTTAAAAGCCGTACTACAGAACGTAATACAGGAACTTTTTCAATCCGCGCTTCTATCTCTTGAGACATTTTTTTTGATTTTAGATTGCAGAGTTTAGATTTTAGATTTTTTCAATAACAAAACTCATAACTTATAACTCACAACTCCTAACTTAAAATGCCTTAAGGCTCAAATCCATATTATAAACAGAATGCGTTAATGCTCCCGAAGAGATATAATTTACGCCACATAATGCATATTCACGAATCGTTTTTTCATTGATATTTCCCGAAGATTCTGTTTGGCATTTAGTACCAATTAAAGTTACGGCTGTTTTAGTATCTTCATAATTAAAATTGTCAATCAGAATTCTGTGAACACCGTCGCTTAATAAAATCTCACGAATTTCATCCAAATTTCTTGCCTCAACAATAATTTTAAGGTCTAAATTATGAGCCTTCAAATACTCTTTTGTTTTTTTAATTGCAAGCGTAATTCCGCCCGCAAAATCAATATGATTATCTTTTAGCATAACCATATCATAAAGCGCAAAACGATGGTTTTCTCCACCTCCAATTTTTACTGCCCATTTTTCTGCAACCCTAAAATTTGGCGTCGTTTTACGTGTATCTAATATTTTTGCGCCGGTACCTTCTAAAAGTTTTGCGTACTGACTTGTTTTTGTGGCAATTGCAGACATACGCTGCATGGTATTCAAAACCACTCTTTCAGATTTTAAAATCGACTGAGAACTTCCTGAAACTTCAAAAACCACATCTCCATATTCTACATGCGTTCCATCTTCAATAAAAGTCTTCACTTTTAATTTTGGATCTACAAATTCAAAAATCATTTTAGCAATTGCAACGCCGGCAATAATTCCCTGATCTTTTACTAATAATTTAGCCTGACCATGGGCAGTTTCAGGAATACAGGCCAATGAGCTATAATCTCCCGTGCCTACATCTTCGCGAATTGCGTTGCTAATTAATAATTGTAATTCCGTTTGAAATTGTATATCGCTAATCATTTTTATTAATTTTTATAAGATGCTAAAGTAGAACATATTTTGTGGATTTGAAAATTCCATTATTGCGAATTAATTTTTTAACAGAAAAATACTGCTTTTTTTTCACCATTAAGATATAAAGAAAATTAAGGCTATGGTTGTTAATCAACTTAATATCTTAATGGTTCAAAAAACTAATTGTTTCAAAACAAAAAACATTAAATATCTTTGAAATTCATTCAAACAAAATCATGGCATTAATTAAAGATATTTACTCCGTTACTTTTTACGAAAAATTTGGTCAGACCGTCGCCGAAGTACATTCAACATTCGATAAACAAAAATTCATCGAAACCATTTATAAGGGCGATTTTGCCCAAAAGGAATGGAAAGAACGCATGAAACACACCACAGTTGTTTTACATCAGTTTATGCCACAAAATTTCCCGGAAGCGGTTTCTCTAATTGATAAAATCATTGAAAATTTAAAGAAAAATAATTTTACCGACGGAAATCTGGCGTTCATCTTTTTTGCTGATTATATAGAAACTTACGGTTTAGACGACTTTAAAACTTCGGCGAAAGCCTTTGTATCTATCACACAATTTATAAGCTGCGAATTTGCCGTTCGCCCTTTTATTTTAAAATACCAGGAAAAGATGATAGACGAAATGGTCAAATGGTCCCTTCATAAAAATCATCATGTGCGACGTTTGGCGAGCGAAGGAAGCCGGCCAAGATTGCCGTGGGCAATGGCGATTCCGTTTTTGAAAAAAGATCCAACTTCTATTTTACCAATTTTAGAAAACCTGAAAAATGATCCGTCAGAATATGTCCGCCGAAGTGTTGCCAATAACTTAAATGATATTGTAAAAGATAATCCTGAAATTGTATTAGAAATTGCTTCAAAGTGGCGCGGCATTAGCAAAGAAACCGACGCGATTATCAAACATGGCTGCAGGACTTTATTAAAACAAGGTCATCCGAAAATCCTGAGTCATTACGGTTTAGAAAGCACCAATATTGAACTTTCTAATTTTGAAATTAAAACGCCCGTCGTAAAAGTTGGAGATTTTTTACAGTTTCAATTTCACTTAAATAATAAAAATAATGAAGACAAAATTATTCGTTTGGAATATGCCGTTCATTATAAAAAATCAAAAGGACATTTGGCTAAGAAAGTCTTTAAAATCAGTGAGAAAATCTACCAGCCAAATCAATTAACCAAAATTGAAAGAAAACAATCCTTTAAATTGATTACAACTCGTGTTTTTCATACAGGAATGCATCAATTGTCTATTATTATTAATGGAACCGAAAGTGAGGCTTTGGAATTTGAATTGATAGATTAATTTCAATTAGTTAATCTTATTCCAGCGGAGTATAATATTCATAGAAATCCATAACATTTAGCAAAAGCTCCAGCGGAGTATAATATTTATAGAAATCCATAACATTTTACCAAAAAGCTCCAGCGGAGCGATATCAAACTACGGTTATTTCACCCCGATGGGGTTTAATATAACTTGTCATTATTTTTTCTATAAATATTTCGTCCCTCCGAGACTTTTCAAGGATAAATCAAAATTTAATAAACTCCTAAAAACTTAATAAATGATTTTCCTTACTTTTATAATTCAAAAACAAGTTTCTTAATCTAAATTAAGTTGCAGATTGTGACTACAACTGTAATTTTGCTTTCAACTAAAACAAATACCATGTCAAATATCAGTTTAATTATCGAAGAACGTTCTGCCAGTATTGGCAATTTTATGGTAGGCAGATTATTGCCCTTCCGCGAAAAAAGAGCCGTTGGGCCATTTGTATTTATTGATCATATGGGTCCGGCACATTTAAGTGATCATGAAAATATGGATGTTCCTCCACATCCGCACATTGGACTTTCTACATTGACATTTTTATTTGAAGGAAGCATTATGCACCGCGACAGTTTAGGGACAGAATTAGAAATAAAACCGGGCGCGGTAAACTGGATGACAGCCGGAAAAGGAATCGTACATTCTGAAAGAACGCCGGAATATTTAAGACATTCGGATAAAATGCTCCACGGTTTACAAATTTGGGTTGCATTACCAAAAGAATTAGAACAAATGGAACCGAATTTTGCCCATATAGAAGCCGATGATATTCCGAGTTGGGATGAAGATGGCGTTTCATATAAATTAATTGCCGGAGAAGCCTTTGGGAAAAAATCGCCAGTTCCGGTTTATAGTCCGTTATATTTTATTGAAATTAAAAGTACTCAGGCTAAAAAGATAAATATTGGCAAAGATTTATTTGGCGAAAGCGGCTTGTATATTTTGGAAGGAAGCATTAAAAGCGGAGATCATGTCTATGAGCCAAAACAAATTTTAATTACAAACGAAAGCACTTTATGTGAGTTTGAATTAGCAGAAAATAGTACTGTTTATATTTTTGGCGGAACACCATTTCCCGAAGAGCATTTTATCTTTTGGAATTTTGTTTCTTCGGATAAAAACCTGATCGAAAAAGCCAAACAAGACTGGAGAGAACAAACTTTTCCAAAAGTTCCGGGCGAAACCGAATTTGTGCCTTTACCAGAACCTAAAATCAAATAATATATGGATACTATATCAGCACAAATTGATACGCGTTTGTACCGAACGGAAGTCACATCTGCCAGTGGAAATATTTTAATTTCTGATGAACCTCAAATATTAGGCGGTAAAAATTTAGGTTTAAATCCAACAGAACTTTTGGCAGCCTCATTGGCTTCGTGCACCGTGATTACTTTGCGAATGTACATTAATCGTAAAGAATGGAATGTTTCTGAAATAAATGTAAAAATTGATTTTGAAAGAGATTCTGAGCGAAATGTATCCTTATTTACCCGAAAAATCGAAGTGATTGGCGAAGTCGACCAAACACAAAGACAAAGGTTGGAAACAATAGCAAATAGTTGCCCAATTCATAAAACACTCACACATTCAATCGAAATTAAAACCACATTAATATAATTACCATGGAAATTCAACAAATTAACGATACAAGAAGAGGTTATTTTGAAGCTGTAGAAGACGGAAAAGAAGCCGGAAAAATGACATATACCTGGGCTGGAGATTCAAAATTCATCATCGATCATACAGAAGTAAGTGAAGATTTTAGTGGAAAAGGTGTTGGTAAAAAACTACTTATGGCTACTGTGGATTATGCCAGAGCCAATAATTTAAAAATTATTCCGCTTTGTCCTTTTGCGAAAAGTGTTTTTGATAAAGTTGAGGAAATTCGTGATGTGCTTTTTTCTTGAGGTACTAAGTTACAAAGGTACAAAGGTTCAGAGGTTTTTCTAACGAATATTATCGTAGAGACGCACAGCAGTGCGTCTTTTTTTGTTTATAGACAATTGTTGATTTTTTCGTCCAAAAATGGTGTAAAACTTTGCGCCCTTTGCGAAAAACCTTTGCGATCTCTGCGGTTAAATTCGCAACGTTAAATCACATCCCAAAATCATTTTTTTTTAATCTCCTCAAAAACTCGTATATTTGCATGTAATTTAAACTTAGAGTATGTCAAGGATAATTACACTTTTCTTTTTTTTCATAGCAGAAATCGGCTTTTCTCAATCGGCTGAAAATTATTTAGAAAAAATCAGAAATAACGAAGCTCTCTTAACAGCTTTTTTTCAACAAATGCCTAAAGGCGGCGATTTACACCATCATTTTTCGGGATCAGTTTATGCAGAACCTCTTTTGGAAAGAGCTATTGCAGAAGATTTTTATCTGAATTTAGAAACAATGGCAGCTTCCAAAACAAAACCTTCACAAGGAAACTGGCAAACTTTTTCTTCGCTTAAGAACCAGGGAAAACTTGAATTTTACGAACAACAAGTCATGCAAACCTGGTCGGTTAAAGATTATAACGGTTCTGTCCCTTCTGACGATCAGTTTTTTGATTCTTTTATGAAATTCGAACCTACCATACAAGGTCATTTTGCAGAAGGAATGCTCGAATTAAAAAAGCGTGCACTTTCTGAAAATGTAAGTTACATTGAAACACAATTGTCAACAATTCCGTGCGATATGAACGTTTCTGATTTATCTGATTTCAATACAAAACTGCCTCAGGCTTCGGCACAAAAAGACGAAAAAGCAGTTCTCAAAATTTTAGACGAATTGTATAAATCGATTCAGCAAAAAGATGCCAAAAAATACGCAACAGATTTCAACAATAATTTCATAGCAAAACTTCATAAAGACTTAAAAATTGATGACGATCGTTTTACAATGCGCTATCAAAATTTTGTGCTGCGTTTTATGGACCCTGTTGATTTGTTTAAAAATCTAACTATTGCATTTATCTCTGCAAACGAAAGCAAACTGGTTGCGGGCGTGAACATCGTTTCTCCGGAACATGGTGAAAATTCCATGAAAGATTATTGGCTTCATATGGTCATGTTCAAATATTGTCACGCTAAATTTCCCAATGTAAAATACACGCTTCATGCGGGCGAATTAACTTTAGGTTTGGTTTTACCAGAAGATTTAACCTGGCATATTAACGATGCAATTCATGTTGCGGGCGCAAACAGAATTGGGCACGGAGTTGATATTGCGTACGAAGCAAATTCTTATGATTTATTACGATATATGGCAAAAAACAACATTCCGATCGAGATTAATTTAGTGAGTAACGAATTCATTTTGAAAGTAAAAGAAAACAGACATCCGTTTACACTTTACAAAGAGTTTAATGTGCCAATTGTTATTAGTACCGACGATGCCGGAATTTTAAGAACCAATATGACGGAACAATATGTTTTATTGGCAAAAAGATATCAAGATGTTTCATACGCAACTATAAAACAATATGTTTACAACAGTATTAACTATAGTTTTATTCAGGATACATCGGTAAAAAAACAATTATTGAAGGATTTAGACTCAAGATTTAAAACTTTTGAAGATAAATTTTCTAAAAACTAAATAAAAAATCTGCTAAATCGGCATGAAAAAAATAAAATTATGATTCTAGAAGCCGCATTTCTTTTCGTAAAACCTGATTTAGCAAATCAATTTGAAATTGATTTTGCAAAAGCAAGTCAGTATATTTCATCAATTGATGGTTATTTAGGACATACTTTACAGAAATGTCTTGAAGTAGAAAATAAATATCTTTTATTGGTTGACTGGAATACACTCGAAGATCATACTGTAGGTTTTAGAACGTCTGAAGCGTATTTAGAATGGAAGAAGATTTTGCACAATTATTATGAACCGTTTCCAATTGTAGAGCATTTTGAAACTGTTTTTGAGAATAAAAAATAGGCGATAAATTGCCCACAGATTTTATGGATTGAACAGATCCACACAGATTTTTTCAATTTTTAATTTTTGGAAATTCGTGCAATTCGTGGCAAAAAAATAAAAATAAAAGATGAATATTAAACTTATCGCCATTGGCAAAACCGACAATAAATCGTTGCAGACTTTAATCGACGATTATACCAAACGTTTGTCTTTTTACATCAAATTTGATTTGGAGATTATTGCCGATATCAAAAACGTGAAAAATTTATCTGAAAGTCAGCAAAAAGAAAAAGAAGGCGAATTGATTCTATCAAAATTAACGCCAACTGATCAGTTGATTTTATTGGATGAAAACGGGAAAAACTTCTCTAGCGTTGGTTTTTCCGAAGAATTACAAAAGAAAATGAACTCAGGAATCAAAACTTTAGTTTTTGTAATTGGCGGTCCATATGGTTTTTCAGATACGGTTTACAGCAAAGCACAGGGAAAAATTTCGCTTTCGCTAATGACATTTTCGCATCAAATGGTTCGTTTGTTTTTTATCGAACAATTGTATCGCGGCTTTACCATTTTAAGGAATGAACCTTATCATCATCAATAGTTTTTTGTTTCAGGTTTTCCTTGTTTCAAGTTAGAAAATGAATTCTACCGGCAGTTTATCAAGATTGTATGACACATATTTTTGCAGTAAAATTTTATGTTGAATATATTCTTCATAACTCATGTTCTTATCAAATAAAAATACGACATCTGGCACTCTTTCAAACTTTATACTATAAAAACGTTGTAATATTTCTGATATTTTTATTTCCTTATTTCCCATCAAAACTTTCTTTTTTCCTTTTCTAAAACGAAATACAAAATTTTCTTTATTTAGTTTTTCCATTTTATAATACACTTTCGTGAAAGGCAAAAAGGCTAAATTTTTTCCAACAGAATCTGCATAGGAATAATAATTTTCGGCTTTTTCATTTTTGTGTGCTTTTTCTCCACGTTTCTTTTCCTGTAATTTTATTACTTCCGGAATTACCAATCTTAATGGTAAACGTTTATCAACATTAAAAATCCAGTTGGTTGAAATAATACTGTTTTTTCTGTTTAGGTCTGCAATTGTATCCTTCCCTTCTATTTTGAAAAAAATGTAAATTGGTGAAAGATCCTGAACGTCTTTTACAATTGTAATGTTAGATTTTGGAAGTAGTACATCTTCTTTTTTTCCGCAGGAGAAAAGGAAGAGAGCGATAATTACAATAAAGTATTTCATATTTTATTTATTTATTTTTTAAACACAAGCATGTGATTTCTCCTTCGCCGAAATGAAATAAAATGAGAATTAATTTTGTGCCTTAGCGCCTTTTGTGACAAATCTTTACTTCGGAAAAACAGCACTTTGATAAGCGCCCAAATCAGGAGGGGAAGTTCTCGTAACTCCAATAATATCCAACGGAATTATATACGCCTGATTCCCCTTCGCGAAAGCGGGAGAAGTATTGTCAATATTGAATTTGTTGAGATTAACATTATAAAACTTCGGATTTTCGTTTAAGATAATGTTGTTATAATGTTCCGTATCTGTCTTAAATTGATAATCTGGATTTGATGATGTACTGCTAAATTTTAACAGACAATTGTTTAATTGATATACAAAAGGTGCAGCAGTATTTTTGTTCAAATTAAATTCGCTGGTATTCGATCCATAAATAATACAATCATTGAAAGTCGCCTGAGTCAACGGATTCGTTTCTGGAGTTGCGCCCGCCAAACTGTTGCTTAAATTCACAGCAAAGTGCGAACTGCTTTGCCAATTATTGTAAAAAGTACAATGTGTAAAACTGTAATTTCCGCCATAAGCACAAGACAAACTCTCCAAACCGGAGTAATTGATAACAATATTTTCACCATTAAGATGAGCATTTTGAGCTAAAATTCCATATTCGGCACAATTGTAAATTTGAGTGTTTTTGATTTGAAAAGCGGTTTCATCCTGATTTTGAATTGATAAACCAATCGTTGCATTTTTCAATGTTAAGTGATTGATAGAATGATTGGTACTTTCTTTAGAAAAAATAACAGAACTCCATTGTCCGGGAACATCAGAATATTCAGGTTCCAGACGATCGCCTTCAAAAACAACTTCGTTTTCGAGTTTTTCGGTTGTAGAGACATCTCCGTTAATTTTAAGAGAAGCATTATTGTCTACAAAAAGTCCTGAATTGGCATGAAAATGAACTCGCGCTCCGGCTTCAAAAGTGACAGTTTTACTTTCCGGAACTCCTGCAAAGCCATAAATTACATAAGGTTTCTGATTGTTGAAAATCAACTCATTTCCGTTTACAGCATCATTTTCATCCAAATAAAAACCATCGACTGATTTTCCGTCAATCTCAATTTTTTCCTTAGTTCCGTCAGGATTTTGTTTCGGATAAAGAAAAACGGCATCCTGAATTAAAGTAACCAAAGCTACTTCCTGAAGATTTGAACCTCCATCAAATTGAATTTCATCTGTATATAAAAAATCTGTTGGATTGGCATCTGTAATATCTGCCGTTGTTTCTATAAAAATATACAAACTGTCTTTGGCTAAGAGAGTTATGTCATTGAAGATTTTGCCATTGTTTCCGTTCATTCCGTCAACAGTCATTCGGTATTTAGAATTCAATCCTTTTTTAAGCTGAATGGTCGGAATCGAAATATCATCTTTACTTTTGTTGTAAACTTTTAGCTGATAGGTACTCGAACCGATATTTTTAAAAACAGTATCTAAATAAATGGTATCTTTTGAAAACTTTAAATCTCCTGAACTGGCAACAGTATCAAAATCAGTTCGGCAGGAACTAAAAGCTAGGAGGAAACCGAAAATTAAGAGTGCAAAATAGTGACGCATTTAAATTCTTTTTCTGTAAAAATAACAAAAAACTTACATGTTTGAAGCTGATTTTAAATAATAGAATTGGATTTTCGAATTTGTAACTCATCTTTTCTTTAATTTTACGATTTTAAAGTCCATTTTAATGAATTATACCAGAGAACAAATATTAGAGCGCTGCAATCAGTTTACCAAAAACACCTTGATGGAGACGCTAAAAATCGAATATATTGATGCAGGCGAAGATTTTTTAGTAGCCAAAATGCCTGTAAATCCAAGTGTTCACCAACCAATGGGACTTTTACATGGCGGCGCTTCTGTTGCTTTGGCAGAGAGTGTTGGCAGCGCGGCCTCTTTTTTCTTTATTGATACAAAATTACAGGAAGTCCGCGGCATCGAAATTTCAGCCAATCACTTAAAAAGCATTCGCGAAGGCTGGGTTTTTGGTACTGCACGAATCATTCATAAAGGACGAAGTATTCATTTATGGGAAATTAAAATTACCGATGAAGAAGGGAATTTGATTTCACTTTGTAAATTGACTAATATGGTTTTAGATAAAAAGAATGTTTAATTAATATATAACCAAAAAAAGAATAATTAATGACGCAAAATTACTCAGCTCCAGTTTCTGCCAAGTTTAAAAAGAGGACCACAAATGCGATCCTTTCTGTTATCTTTTTTTTTATTGTTTATGTTGCTTTAATTCTTTCGGCAATTGGTATAACTATTTTTGCAGGTTATGGAGGTTTGATGATTATAGCTGCAAAACCTATGTTTTTAACTATAATGATTGGTGCAGGTTTATTATGCATGGGAGGACTTGTTTTGGTCTTTCTATTTAAATTTATGTTTGTAAAGCATACTGTTGATCGTTCTCATTTAATAGAAATAACTCGCGAAGAAGAACCTAAATTGTTTGCTTTTATTGCTGATATTGTGAGTGTTGTTAAAACCGATTTTCCTAAAAAAATTTATTTATCACCAGAAGTAAATGCTTCGGTTTTTTACGATTCCACTTTTTGGAGTATGTTTTTACCGATCAAAAAAAATCTTCAAATAGGCGTTGGATTAATTAACTCTGTTTCTGAAATCGAACTTAAAGCTATTTTGGCTCATGAATTCGGACATTTTTCGCAACGTAGTATGAAAGTGGGCAGTTATGTTTATAATGTAAATCAAATTATTCACAATATGCTTTATGACAATGATTCGTATAACTCTATTGCGCAAAGCTGGGGAAGTGTAAACGGTTACTTCGCTTTTTTTACAATAATTGCAGTGAAAATCGTAGAAGGAATTCAGTGGATATTAAGACAGGTTTACAGTGTAGTAAATATTAGTTATCACGCTTTATCCAGACAAATGGAATTTCATGCTGATGCCGTTGCGGCAGGAGTTACAGGATCAAAACCCTTAATTACATCGTTATTAAGATTAGATTTGGCTGATCATTCTTTTAATACAGTATTAAATTACTACGAGAAAAATATTCCGGATTCAATTAGTACAGAGAATATCTATTCGCAACAATCTTTTGTAATGAATTTTATAGCGGCGAAAAGTAAACTTGAAGTCGAAAATAATTTGCCGCAATTAACTTCCGATTTTTTTAATAGATATAATAAATCAAAACTGGTTATTGAGAATAAATGGGGAACACATCCAAGTATAGAAGACAGGGTAAAAGAATTAGAGAAGCTTAATTTAAAAACAACTGAAGAAAATACTTCATTGGCAATTGGATTGTTTAAAGATAGCAAACAATTACAAAATAAATTTACCAATAAATTGTTTTCTACAGTTACTTATTCTAATGATGTTATTTTTCATGAAAATGATAAATTTTTTGAAGAGTACGAAAAAGACTTTTTATCAAATTCATTTAATGATCTTTTTAATAGCTATTATGATGATAAAAATCCGGGTAATGTTGATTTTGATTCAATATTGCCTGATGTTTCAATTAAAAATGCAGAAGAATTATTCAGTAACTCAGCCGTAGATTTAGTGTATAATTCAATTTCTTTAGAAAAAGATATTAATACATTGAAACAAATTGTTGATGGAAACTATAAAATAAAATCATTTTCATATGACGGACACAAAGTTCCGGCTAAAAATGCAAAAGAATTAGTAAAAGAATTAGAAACGGAATTAAAAGAAATCAAAGATCAAATAGCTAAAAATGATATTGAGATTTATCTTTATTTCGTGAATTTGGCAAATCATCAAAATAAAAGAGAAGAATTTAAAAGTCTTTATGATGAGCTACAAAAAATGGACAAGGAATTTGATATTAATATTGATTTCTTTGTAAAAATGTTAAATGCATCTGAGTTTATGCATCATGTAAATACTTTTGAAGTCATTGAAAGAAAAATGAAATTGCTAAAAATAGAAGAAGACCAATTTAAGATTCAGATCGAGAAAATGTTGGAAAACAAAAGTTACAATAGTGCAATTACAATAGAAACAAAACAATTATTTGCAAAATATTTATCCGAAGATTGGGTTTACTTTAATAAAAACGAGTACCTAAATGAATGTTTAGAAATTTTGTCTAAAGCAATGAATAATTATCAAATGATTTTATCTAAATCTTTTTTTCAGAAGAAAAAAGATTTACTGGATTTTAAAATTCAGTTGATAAACTAATAACAGGATACTTTATGTATTTTGACAGAACAATTATATAAACATGAACGACTTTTTTTCTACAATCCGAAAACACCAGGAACAAAAATTACCCTTCGTAATTTATTCTAAACCCAATTCGTCGCTTCTTTTTGCCTTTTTACAGCAAGATGGTACTTTATATAAAGTAACAGATTACAGTGAAAAAGGATTTGTTTTTGCTTCTTTTGATGAAAAACAATTGATTTTAATTCCCGAAAAGCAATCCAAAATTATAAGTACGGAACAAAAGGAAATTAAATTTGATTTTAATGAAATTGATGATTTAAGCTTTGATCCTGAAGCTAAAACTCAGTACGAAGATTTAGTTGCAAAAGGAATCGGCGCCATTAAAAACGAAGAATTTAAAAAAGTAGTTTTATCCAGAAATGAGAAACTGGAATTGACCGATCTTGATTTTGTGATCACTTTTCAGCGTTTGATTCATTTGTATCCAACGACTTTTTCTTATTGCTTTTTTCATCCCCAAATTGGATTTTGGATGGGAGCAACACCAGAACAATTGTTAAAAGCAAATGGAAATGTTTTTGAAACCACAGCTCTTGCCGGAACTCAAAAAGCAAATCTGGAAGAAGAAATTCTTTGGCAGCAAAAAGAAAAAGACGAACAGCAATATGTTACCGATTTTATCGTAAAAAGATTACGTGAAGTAGCTTCATCAGTTGTTGTTACAGAACCTTACAGCATAAAAGCCGGATCGATCTGGCATATTAAAACCGATATTTCGGGAGTTTTAAATGATAATTCGACACTTGAAGAAGTTATCGATACATTGCATCCAACGCCAGCGGTTTGTGGCTTGCCAAAGAAAAAAGCAAAAGCATTTATTATTGAAAATGAAAACTATGACAGAACTTTTTACACCGGTTTTTTGGGAGAATTAAACAGCAGTTTTGCACATAAAACTGTAAGTTCTGATTTATTCGTAAATTTACGCAGTATGCAAATTCAGGAAAAAAGTGCCATTTTGTACATGGGATGCGGAATTACCAAAGAAAGTATTCCGGAGAAAGAATGGGAAGAAAGCGTCAATAAATCGATGACAATGAAAAGAGTTTTGAATATTAAAGGAAAGGGTTGTTAAAAAGTTTCAGGTTTCACGTTTCAAGTTGTTGAACGTGAAACTTGAAACGTGAAATAAAAAAAAAACAAAAAGATTATTTAGTTTTAAGCCGCAGTTTAGACTTGAAACTTGGAACCTGAAACAAAGAAAACAAAAAACAGAATGAAATTAGACATATTAGCCTTTGGCGCACATCCGGATGATGTAGAATTAGGCTGTGCAGGAACAATATTAAAAGAAGTTTCCCTTGGTAAAAAAGTTGGGATTATTGATTTAACACGCGGCGAACTAGGAACGCGCGGAACAGCCCAAACAAGAGACGAAGAAGCAAAAGCTGCGGCAAAAATTTTAGGTGTTTTAGTGCGTGAAAATTTAGAAATGCGCGACGGTTTTTTTGTAAATGATGAAAAGCACCAGCTTGAAGTTATTAAAATGATTCGTAAGTACAAACCAGAAATCGTTTTGTGCAATGCCGTTGACGATCGCCATATTGATCATGGAAAAGGAAGCAAACTAGTTTCTGACGCTTGCTTTTTATCCGGGTTAATGAAAATCGAAACCTCGATCGACGGAGAGAAACAAGAACACTGGAGACCCAAAGTGGTTTACCATTATATTCAGTGGAAAAACCTAGAACCCGATTTTGTTGTAGACATTACAGGTTTTGAAGAAAAAAAGGTAGAAGCAGTTATGGCTTATAAAACTCAGTTTTATGATCCAAATTCAAAAGAACCTGCAACGCCAATTACGAGTAAAAACTTTCTGGAAAGCCTAAATTATCGTGCGCAAGACTTAGGAAGGCTCGTTAACAAAGATTTTGCCGAAGGTTTTACTGTCGAAAGATGTTTGGCAGTCAACAGCTTAGAAGATTTGATGTAAAAAGTTGAATATTTTTTCAATTTTTTATTTGCGGAAGTAAACATTAGTTGTATATTTGCAACCGCTAAGCAAAATGGTGGTTGTAGCTCAGCTGGTTAGAGTAGCGGTTTGTGGTGCCGCGGGTCGCCGGTTCGAACCCGGTCAGCCACCCAGAAATTTAAAGCCTTGAAGAAATTCAAGGCTTTTTTTGTGGGATAAATTTAAATTTCAAAAATTCCAATTTTTTTAAATTCTAAAATTTCCAAAATTTCCAAAAAAACAAAATTTCAAATTCCAATATGAATATAGCCCGTGGTTTCAACCACGGGGACACACGGATTATGAATTATTGATTATGAATTATTGATTATGAAAATGGATGTGAGAATGTGTTGTGAAAATGTATTATGGAAATACATTGCGTTCCAATGGTTGAAACCATTGGCTATGTTTACAATGATGACGGAGAAGAAACAACAAATTTTAAATAACAATTTTGTTAATCCCATTCGAATACCACAATCTTATCATTTCGACGCAGAAATCTCAGTATTAGCTTCGTAACGAAAGTTCAATCTGATAGAGTTTCTCGCGGAGATTCCTCCTTCTTCGGAATGAACAAATCTATCGTTTAAATAGTATTCAATTTATTATACAAAGCCACACATTCCAACGCCTCTTTTACATCGTGAACACGCAAAATCTTAGCTCCTTTTGTCAATGCAATTGTATTCAGAACTGTCGTTCCATTGAGGGCATCTTCCGCTGTATTATTTAGCGTTTTATATATCATCGATTTTCTTGAAACTCCGGCTAAAACAGGCAATTCTAATACATTAAAAAGTCCCATTCTTTGCAGAACTTCATAATTCTGATCGGTTGTTTTGGCGAATCCGAAACCTGGATCTAAGATTAAATCATTAATTCCGAGATTTCTTGCTCGTTGCACTTTTTCAGAAAAATAGAAAAGCATTTCTTTTACAATATCATCATATTGTGTCAAAGTCTGCATCGTTTGCGGATTTCCACGCATATGCATCATAATATACGGAACATTATATTTTGCAATTACATCAAACATTTTGTCATCTAATCCGCCTGCGGCAATATCGTTTATAATCGCTGCGCCACTTTCTATACTCGCTTTTGCTACTTCGGCTCTAAAAGTATCAATTGACAATAATGTTTGTGGAAAATGCTTTAAAATCAACTCAATTGCAGGAACAATTCGGTCAATTTCTTCCTGTTCGGTAACAAATTCGGCGCTTGGTTTGCTCGAATAAGCACCAATATCAATAAACGTCGCTCCTTCAGAAAGCATTTTATCTACCTGCAATATTATTTCGTCTTCATCTTTATATTTTCCGCCATCAAAGAATGAATTTGGCGTCACATTCAAAATCCCCATTACTTTAGGAGTCGATAAATCTATAAGTTCGCCTTTGCAGTTAATAGCCATTTTTGTTGTTTTTTGTTTCAGGTTTCAAGTTTCAGGAATTTTGTTTCAGGTTTTTCTTGTTTCAGGTTTCAAGTTGCTCAGCTTGCGCAATCTACTTCAACCTGAAACCTGAAACTTGAAACTTTTTTCATAAACTCTTTAATTTTATCCTTATTTTTGAAGAAATTTTAGCAAATATACAGCAATAAATGAAGAATACTTCCCTTGAATTTGATAATGTAATTACGGTTTGCCGCACTTTATTTATCAATAAAATGAAAGATTATGGTAGTGCATGGCGCATTTTAAGATTGCCATCATTAACCGATCAGATATTCATAAAAGCACAAAGAATCAGAAGTTTACAGGAAAACGAAGTCCGTAAAGTTGATGAGGATGAAAAAGGAGAATTCATCGGAATCATTAATTATTCGATTATGGCCCTAATTCAGCTAGAATTGGGCGTCGTGGACCAGCCTGATCTTGATGTAGAAAAAGCAACCGCATTATACGATGCTAAAGTGAAGTTAACCAAAGAGTTAATGGAAGCCAAAAATCACGATTACGGCGAAGCATGGCGCGATATGAGAGTAAGTTCATTGACCGATTTGATTCTGCAAAAACTACTTCGCGTAAAGCAAATTGAAGATAACAAAGGAAAAACTTTAGTTTCTGAAGGCATCGACGCCAATTATCAGGATATGATTAATTATTCTGTTTTTGCCCTCATTCTTGATCCGTTAAAATAATATTTTCAGCCACGAATTTCACAAATTCACACAAATTAATTCGTTCTCATTTGTGAAATTCGTGGCAAAAAAACACAAAACATGAAAAACATCATTACTCAATTCTCCCGATTATTTGTCGGTGTATTATTTATCATTTCCGGATTAATTAAACTCAATGATCCGGTTGGTTTCTCTTATAAATTGGCCGAATATTTTAGTGAACCGGTTTTTAACATGCCATTTTTGGAGCCTTTAGCTTTAGGTTTGGCGATATTTTTAGTGATTTTAGAAGTAGTTTTGGGCGTAATGCTATTGGTAGGTTACAAATCAAAACTTACGATCTGGGCTTTATTGCTTTTAATTGTTTTCTTCACATTCCTTACCTTCTACTCCGCATATTTTGATGTAGTTAAAGATTGTGGATGTTTTGGAGATGCTTTACACTTAACTCCTTGGCAATCGTTTACAAAAGATATTGTTTTACTTTTCTTTATTCTGATTTTATTCATCAATAAAAAGCTGGTAAAACGTTTGTTCTCAAAGACAGTTACAAATATTATTACGCTAATTGCTATCGTATTATGTGTTGTTATGGCTGTTTGGGTTTTAAACCATAATCCAATAAAAGATTTCCGTCCGTTTAAAGTAGGCAGCAACATCGAGAAAGGAATGGAAATTCCGGAAGGAGCTCCTAAATCTGTAGTTGAAATGATTTTTATCTACAAAGTAAACGGCGTTGACAAAGAATTTACAGAGAAAGATTTAATGAATATTCCTGAAGGTGCCACTTTTGTTGACAGAAAAGACAAAGTAATTACAGAAGGTTATGTTCCGCCAATTCATGATTTTTCGATGACAAAAGACGATTCTGATTATAAAGAAGAATTGCTAAAAGAACCAAAATTATTGATTTTTGTAACCTACGATTTAGCTTTATCAAATCCTGAAGGAATGAAAAAGTTAGAAGACGTAAATAAAGCAGCAAAAGCAAAAGGATATAAAGTTATCGCGATGACTGCTTCCGGAACTGATGAAATTGCAAAAGCCAAAAAACAATATGGCTTAAATGTTGACTTTTATTTCTGTGATGCTACAACTTTAAAAACAATCGAAAGAGCAAATCCTAGTATTGTGGTTTTACAAAAAGGAACTGTGATTCAGAAAGTTCATTATAATGATGTTGATGATTTGAAACTTTAAGACGCTAATAGGTCTTTAATAAAATATATAATTCAAAAAGCTACAATTTATTTTGTAGCTTTTTTTTTACTTATTTTTTATATTTTTGTAGATTCAAATTAAAATAATGAAACATTCAAATTATGAACTCTATAGAAATACTGAAACAACTATTTTTGAATTTAAGAGCCTTGGTCCCAATGGAGAAATAACAAAAATTATAATTTTTAACGCAACTCAATCTAAAGAAATTTATAATTTAGCATTCGGAGATTTGGTTTATAATGAAGTTCAGAAAAGATATACTTTAGATGATTCAATAATTACAGATAATGGAGACCGTGATATAATTTTAGCAACCGTTGCGAGGTCAGTCTATATTTTTACAGAAAAACATCCTGAGAAAATGGTCTTTTTTAAAGGTAGTACACTTGGGAGAACTCGTTTATACAGGAGAGCAATTTCAATTAATTTAGAAGAATTATCCGAAACTTTTACTATCTTTGGATCAATAAAAAATGAGTTTGGAAACGTTATTAGTGTACCTTTCAAATCAAGTGGTGATTTCTTTGGTTTTATTATAAAAAGAAAAGAATTATGAAAACTATAATAAAGAAAGTTTTAACTGAAAACAAGAATGTTTCTGTAAACTCTAAGGTAAAAATTGATAAAAAATTAGACAATTTAAAAATTATACAATCCAATAAACAAGAAGAAGTAAATAAGCTTACTTTTAATTTGAATTTATAATTTAATAACAGTATTTATACGAAAAAGTCCTTTTGTAAATTGGGCTTTTTTTTTATAATATAAACAATTATGTTTTATGAAATTACGAAAATTACTATTTCTTTTTTTAACAATTTTATCTGGTTTTACTGCTTTTAGCCAATCTCAAATTATAAATAAAGAGCAACGCTACATCTTCTTCTTTCATAATAAATTTGTCGAAGAAAACGATTTAAGTGTTGCCCATCCTGAATATGGAAAAGCAGAATATAACGAAATCTTAGCGTCATTTAGAAAAGATAATTTTATTGTTTTTAGCGAAATCAGAAAGAAAAACACTAATGCGTATGACTACGCTGAAAAAATAGTAAAACAAATTAAAAAGCTTCTTAAAAAAGGTATTTCTCCAAATAAAATTACAGTAATAGGGACTTCAAAAGGCGGTTATATTGCACAATATGTTTCGACTTTGTTAGCTAATCCCGATGTAAACTTTGTTTTTATAGGCTGTTTTATGGACACCGATATTGAACAAATTCCGGATATTAATTTCTGCGGAAATATCCTAACCATTTATGAAGAATCAGATATTTATGGCGTAGACGCTACTAAACGAAAAGAAAGTTCAAAACTAAAAATAAATCATTTCAAACAAATCGAATTACACACCAATCTAAAACATGGTTTTTTATATAAGGCTTTAGATGAATGGATTACTCCAAGTAAAAAATGGGCAAATGGTGATTATGAATTGAATTAAAAACAAAATATAATAAACCCTATAACTAATTAACCAAATCACTTTTATGAAACAATTAATTAAACTATCTATTTTATTTCTATTAATTGCTACTTTTGGATGTGACGCAGACGGTAATCACGTTGATTGCACAACTCCTCCAGAACGCTTTATCTTTGAATTTATCGATAAAGATACAGGTAAAAATTTATTTGCTATCGGAGATTTTGATGCGACAAAACCTGTAACTATAGTTGATTTGACTACAGGTAAAGTGATACAAACTTTATACATGAAAAGCGATAATTTATATCGTATTGTTATTGATTCTATTGGCTGGCAAACCGGAGTATTTAATTACTCTATAAATTATGATGGGAAAAGTATCTTAGAATTACATGTGTCGGCTGAGAGAGTAAGTGAAGACCATTGTAATTTTACCAGAATCAAATCTGTAGAATTTAATAAAACCGGGATTGAACTTGATAAAACTACAGGAGTTTATAAAATTTATTTTACACAAGCAAAATAAAAAATCATTTTAAGAATTATAAAGAGCATAAATCATATGCTCTTTTTTTATGCTTTCGAATTACCAAAAAAAAACAAAATCGGAACGTTTTTTGAAGTTTTTCATCGTAGTAAAAACTCAAAAAAGTATTTTACCATTTTTATTTTCTTTGTTCAACGTTCAAAAAAAATTAAAAACTGACTTTTTCAAACGAACTATTACGATTTCATTCCTGATTTTTTAACCGAAATTTCCCGTTTTGTGATAAAATAAACGACTCTTCAAATTTTGTTAATCTCCATTTGGCATTCGATTTGTTTGTTTAACTTTGTTCGGAACCATAATTTATGAAATTGCTCTGATTTGAATTTGCAGATTCATTTCCTGAAAAGCAATTTAAAGTACATTACAAATATTATTTTAATATGAAACAAATAGCTTTTGTTGTTATTGCATTTATTACTTTTTCATGCTCACAAGCTCAGAAAACAAGTTTTTCAAAAGAGGCTTTGTCTGAAAAATTATTAACCCTTGATGGAGGTCAGACTTCTTTCAAGAACATTCTTAAAAAATACAAAGGAAAAACTTTGGTTATCGAAGTTTGGGCTTCCTGGTGTGGTGATTGCGTAAAAGCAATGCCTAAATTAAAAGAACTTCAGGCGAATAATCCTGATGTTTCTTATTTATTCCTTTCTGCAGATAAAACAGCTGACAAATGGAAAGCCGGAATTGAAAAACACGAATTAAAAGGCGATCATTTTATGATGAACGATGGCATGAAAGGTGTTTTTGGAAAAGCAATTGATTTAGACTGGATTCCAAGATACATTATTGTTGACAAAACAGGCAAAATTGTATTGTACCGCGCCATAGAAACTGATTTTGATAAAATCAATGAAACTTTAAAAGGTTTAAAATAAAATATGAATGGCAATGGCAATGACAAAATTCAATGTCACGGCTGAATTCAATTTAATACAGAAATAAAAAACAAAAAAAAGAATAATAAAAACTACCAAAATGAGAAAAAAGATTGTTGCAGGAAACTGGAAAATGCATAAAAACGCAGGACAAACTGAAGAATTATTAAGTGAATTAATTACAAAAATACCAGCACAAACAACTGCGCAAGTAATTGTTGCTCCAACATTTGTAAATTTACAAGCTGCTGCTGCTAAAGTAAAAAACACTACTATTGGTGTTGCTGCACAAAACGTTCACCAGGCTGAAGGCGGAGCTTTTACAGGAGAAATTTCTGCAGACATGCTAACTAGTATCGGTGTAAACACTGTAATCCTTGGTCACTCTGAGCGTCGTGCTATTTTTCACGAAACAGATGCTTTGATCGCAAGCAAAGTTGATACAGCTTTGAAACATGATATGACTGTAATTTTCTGTTTTGGTGAAGAACTAAAAGATCGTCAATCTGGAAATCACTTCAACATTGTTGAAAACCAATTGCGTGACGGAATTTTCCATATTGCAAAAGAATCATGGTCTAAAGTTGTTTTAGCTTATGAGCCAGTTTGGGCAATTGGAACCGGAGAAACTGCTTCTCCTGAACAAGCTCAGGAAATGCACGAATTTATCAGAGAAACAATCCGTAAAGCTTTTGGAGCTGATATCGCTGATGGAGTTTCTATTTTATATGGTGGTTCTGTAAAACCGGATAATGCTAAAGAAATCTTTGGTAAACCAGACGTAGATGGTGGTTTAATTGGAGGTGCTGCCTTAAAAGCTGATGATTTCCTAGCTATCGTAACTGCTATCTAATTTTAGATTTTAGATTTTAGATTTTAGATTTTAGATTTTAGATTTTAGATTTTAGATTTTAGATTTTAGATTTTAGATTTTAGAT